>DATGKC010000168.1:0-2318 GCA_035294845.1 Planctomycetaceae bacterium
CACCATTCCCAAAGGTTCTGGCGATTGATCGGGCTGCGGGCCTCTTCGTCATTCTTGATCGGGTCGTCGACGATCAACAGGTTCGCCCCCTTGCCCGTCAGCGACCCGCCCACACCCGCCGTTGACATTCCGCCGTCGCGACCAGACAGGTCCCAGCGGTCGGCCGCGGCGGAGCTTTTCGACACGCGCACCTTGAACAGCGGTCCCCATTCTTCGACCAGGTCGCGCGCCTTGCGCCCCCACTGAGCGGCGAAATCCGAGCCGTACCCAGCCAGAATCACGCGCCGGTCAGGGTGGTTGCACAGGTACCAGGCCGGAAGGTACTTGCTGCACAGCTCGCTCTTGCCGTGCTGCGGCGGCATCGAGACGACCAGACCCTCCAGCTCGCCGGCCCGCGCGTCGTCAATTGCCGTCAGCAGCACTTTATCGAGGTGCGCCAGGTGCGGCGCGATCTGCCACTTGCCGCTGCTGGCCACCAGCGCGAATGAGGCCGGGCTCAGCGCCATCAGGTCCTGTTCCAGCGCCGCCAGGTCGTTCGAGGTAACCGATGCTGGCGACTGCCGCGAAGAATCGTTCGCGCCGCACATCCAGGGAGACGCACTCATCTTTTTGTCCTCCGGCGATCGCCGGCGCAGGCTGCAGGCCCAGCAACACGCAGCGCTGCGCAATGCATTTATTGACCAGGTCCAGATACCGCGGATCGCCATGCTGGTGTTTGAGGCTGGTGCGGCGTGATTTTCCCTTGCTGCCATCCGACAGGACGGCGCCGTGCACGGGAGTCTGCGATCGCTCCCAGGCCTCCCAGGCTTCGCGCTCGATGAGGTCGAGCTTCTGCAATTCGCGGGCGCGCGACTCTTCGAAGTCGTCGATCGCCTGCCGGCGCCATGCGCCCCGGAGCTCGTCGAGGTCGCGCGACACAGTCGGTTGCGAGACGCCCAGCGTGCGGGCGATCGCCTCTTGCGTGCATCCCTTCAAGTACAGATCGGCCGTTTCCGCACGGCGCTTCGTCACATCGAAGTCAGATTGTTCCGCCGATTTCATCGTTGTTGGTTCCTTTCGCTACGATCCAATTTCAAGCGCTCCGTCGCAGCCGCGTCCGCCTGCCCGCGCAACGCCCCAAAGGCGCCGCCGATTTCGCGGATGCGCGCGATAGATGCCACCGAGGCCGCACTTTGGGCATCGGCGCATAGGCACAATGCAAACAGTGTCGGCGCGAATAAGCCGGCATTCGGTCGCATGCAGCCGAGTGGCGCCAAGCGCGCTCTCTGCGTCCTCGGCGCCTCTGTGTTTCAAATCTTCTTGCCCTCAATTGTCCTGTTGATCTATTGGACCACGGATTTCACGAAGATCACGGATCACTGCGACGGGGGCGAATTCGCCCATCCGTGTCGTCCGTGCAATCCGTGGTTATTCCATTTCCATCTCGCCGCTTGGCGGCAGTCCTTCTCCCCTCTCCCCTTGGGGGAGAGGGGCCGGGGGTGAGGGGATGAGCGTCGCGACGGACACCGCTTCAACGCGCGCCGGATGCTTCGGCCATCGCCTCCCGCTGGTGATAACACATCGCGGTTTTGTAGAAGGCGTTTTTGCACGCAAGCGGCTATTGCCCATGTCGCGTCTCCGTTGCATCGCTCACTTAACACTCGCCGTTCACTTCCCCCTATCTCAATTTTACCATCCGCCCCCCGCATTCCGCGGGGGGTCTTCAACGAAATTTCGCGATTCCAAAAATAGTCGATTTTTCGCAGATTTTCGGATTGACAAGTTTTTCGCCGCGGCTCGCGAGACAATGACATATTCACCACGGTGCCCCCAATCGTTGGGCGAACGAAAAACAATCCCTCGTAATGCCTGCGCGCGACCGAGGCAAGCGTCATCAAGAAGTCGTGCGCAATCCCAAATACGCTGAAAGCGTTTTGCAGCGCAGCCCAGGGTAGCCCGCCGGCGGCGGGATACCCTGGGTTACGTTTCCAACGATTCCGTGAACCCTGTTAAGGGTTCCGCAGGAGCGCCGCTGATCGCCGATTGTTGGCTGCGTGGCCGTCGCCTCGGCCGGCAGGCTGGGTCGAGCATGTGAACACTGCTCAGACGGAAAACGAGTTGGCGGCCTTACGCCGCTGCGTCGCGCGCGGCAGCCCATTTGGCAGTGAATCGTGGATCGGCAAACAAAGGTGTCAGGAACGAATGGCACTGCCGCCTGCGGCGCATGACTTTGCGGCGAGGGCCGCGGTCACCCGGGCGAACGGGGTTGAGACCGCTGTCGTGCGGGCGACGTTTGTGGGCGCGATGCATTGGTGGCGCGCACGCCGGACCTGCGCACC
>DATGKC010000169.1:0-4501 GCA_035294845.1 Planctomycetaceae bacterium
AGTGCCAAGCCAGCGACGTCCCGTTCTTCTTCAAACAATGGGGTGGCGAGCAGAAGTCAAAACATGGCCGACTCCTGGAGGGCCAGACTTATGACGACATGCCGCGGCGCAGTCCCCGAACCGTCCCGTCGCGGTCGCATCGCATGGCGCTGATTGATGAATTGACCGCCGGCGCAACGGCCTAGGCATTGAATTCCGCATTGAACCCGTCAGGCGATCCTCTTTCGCCGTCAGCGACGGGCTGCGGGAAAAAGGTAAGCGAATAGAATGGCAACCCCGCCGCGCTTTGATGCCTCGGTCGATGCGCCAATGCGCAATCGACCATTTCGCCAGGTGTGGCACGCCCTGATAAGAGCGTGGTGAGCGACTCGAGTGCCAGAGCGAGACGTTCGGGGGCGTGAAATCGAAGGGAGATTTCCCGAGACGCTCGCCACGCCCTTCCTGTCGTCAGGGCGTGCCACCCGGTTGCGGCCGTCTCGTAGAATCGGGGCGCGGCAGTCAGTCGGCTTCAGCCGACTCCCGGTTTGCCACCAGCTTTAGCTGGTGGAAATTGCCATCTTACCATGATCTCAGCCGGTTTCAGCCGGCTTGGCCGTGTGCCTTTAGCCAGCATCGCGCCTATCAATCATCGGTGTCGGCTCGCTCCAGCCGGTCCACAACCCTTGATCGCGCATGATGCTCCTTCTGGTTTGCAATGTACTCAAGCACCCACGGCAGATTGCGCTGACCGAAACTGACCACCCCGTATCCGCGCTGCCAGCCGACAGTCCCCGCGCCCAACGCCTGATTGGCGTCATGCGAGCTGCCTCCCTTGAGATCTTTTACCAGCTCACTGATGGTCACCTGAGGTTCAATTGAGATCGCGAGATGGACATGTGTCGGAGTTCCTCCGAGACCGTGCAGAAAGACCCCGCCGGACTTCCAGCAGCGGTCGGTCAGCAGCTTATGCACGACCTGCTCGACAGCCGGCACGAGAATGGGTGAATCATCTTTCGTGTGCCAGTTGAAATGGAGAAAGATTTCGTGGTAGACGTGAGATGACACGATGATTCTCCGCCAAAGAACGGATCGGGAAGAGCCATGGACTCATTGAGAATTAGGATATCCCGATGGCGCGATATTCGCGAATGGCTGAAGCCGCTTCACGGTCAAGCCGGCTGAAGCCGGCTGAGATCATAGTAAGATGGCCGTTTCCACCAGCTAAAGCTGGTGGCAAACCGGGAGTCGGCTGAAGCCGACTGAGTCGCATAGTTTTAGCCGACCACCCGTCCCTGAATGGCGGCGGTTGAGAATCGGCTGAGCTGCTTGGCGTCCGCTGGCGTCAGCTCGCCTCGGCCACATCGACCGAGCGGGTCGGGTGGCACGCCCTGACGACAGGAAGGGCGTGCCCGCCCGCTGCGAACGATTCCATCGCACGTGGGTTCATTCCGCGGAGATATGAGCCCCCTTCTCGGCCACTGAACGTTTCATCAGCGGAACCAGCAGAATCAACGCCAGCGAGATCATGGCGAACAGCCAAAAGTCATCGAAGTACGCCAGCGACGCCGACTGCTCGTGTCGCAAGTCGCCCAGCACCTGCCAGGTCATTTGCCGGGCAGCGGCCGAATCGCCGGTCTGCGTGAGGAAGGCGGCTTGCGTCTGGTCTGAGAAGGCGTTGACGGCCGGATTCAGCGGATCGAGGAACTCGCCGATCCGCGCCGTATGGAATTGATCGCGGCGCTCTGCGAACGTTTTGGCCATCGAAGTGCCCACGCTCCCCCCTTCATTGCGGAGCAGCGCAAACAACCCGACGGCGGCCCCGCGCAGCTCGCGCGGAATATACAGGAACGCGGCCACGCTCAGCGGCGCGAAGATCAGCGAGATGCCCATAAACGTCACGACGCGCGGCCAGACGACCTGCAACGGGCTGATGCCCAGGTTCATGATCGACATCCAGTAGTTGCCGGCGGCCATGACAATCAATCCCACGACGATCAGCCAGCGCGCATCGACTCCACGGCTGAGAACCGTGCCCGCGATCAGCAGCATCACGACAGAGCCGATTCCCGATGGCGACATGACAAGACCCGAGACGTACGCGTCGTAGCCGAAGAGCGTCTGCAAGAGGCCGGGCAAAGATGTCGAAGCTCCATAGAGAATGCCGAATATGCAGAAAATCAAGACGCTTGAGGCGACGAAATTCCGGTCGGCGAGAGGCCGAAAGTTGATCACCGGGTTGGCAATTCTCATCTCACGCACGAAGAGGCCGATCACCGAAAACGCGAACAGCACCGCCAGGACCTGCACGCGCAGAAATGGATCATGCTGCCAGTCCCACTCCTGTCCCTTGCTGAGCAGTACCTCCCAGCAGGAAATGGCCAAAGCCAGCAGCGCCAGACCCGCATAGTCGAACTGCAGCGGGCGCCGCAGCAATTCGGCGCGCTGCTGCTTGAGGTAGGGCGGCTCTTCCAGCACGGCTGCGCACGCCAGACAGCCCAGCGCGCCGATCGGGACATTGATCAGGAAAATCCAGCGCCAGTTGTAAAAGACCGTCAGATACCCTCCCAGAGTCGGACCGATCACCGGCGCGAACAATCCCGCGATGGCGAACATCGTCTGGGCGGCACTCTGCTTTTCCGGGGGAAAAGAGTCGATCAGCACCCCCTGGCTGGAGGGCTGAAGTCCGCCCCCCGCCAGCCCTTGCAGCACCCGGAACAGGATCAATTGCTCGAGGCTCGTCGCCAAGCCGCACAGTCCCGAGGCAATGGTGAACACGGCGATCGACAGCAGGAAATACCGCCGTCGGCCCAGATATGCCGACAGCCAGCCCGAAATCGGGAGGATCGTGGCGTTGGCGGCGAGGTAGCTGGTGATGACCCATTCGCTGTCGTTGACCGACGCCGAGAGTCCCCCGGCGATGTACCGCAGGGCCACATTGGCGATGGTCGTATCCAGCACTTCCATGAACGTGGGAACGACCACCGCGGCGGCGACGATCCACGGATTGACCGCAGTGCGGCCAAGGGCGCCAGGTGCGAGTGCAGCGTCGGACATGTTCGGTGCTCCTTCGAAAGCTGACAAAGACTGGCTCTGAGCGGCACGTAACTTGTTCGCGGAACCTTCAGCGTCGCCAGGCGCTGTCCTCTCTTTCAATCTTTACGGCTCTTGCTCAAGCTCTTCGACGCAGCGGCGTGGGATCGCTCGACGGCTTTCGAAGCCGACATTCCACGAGGCAGGCTGCGGTTCGGCTGCAAGACCTCGCCCGCGTGGGGCCCTTCGGGTTTCTCTTTATAGTAGACGTACGGGACAACGGAGAGGCCGACGAAGATCGGGTCGCGGTCCGGGTTGTAGTCCGTCAATTCGATGCGCACGGGGAGTCGCTGCACGATCTTTACGAAGTTCCCCGTGGCATTCTGCGGAGGCAGCAGCGAGAGCGTCTGGCCGGTCCCCATCGTGAAGCCGGTGATGCGCCCTTCATACGTTCGGCGGCTGCCGTACATGTCGAGCTCGCACCGCACCCGCTGCCCGATGCGCAGATCGGCGAGCTGTGTTTCTTTGAAGTTCGCGTCGATCCAGATATCAGTCAGCGAACGGACGGCCATCAGAACTTGTCCGGCCTGAACGTTATTGCCGGGATTGACGTTGCGCCGCGTCACCACGCCGTCCAATTCGCTCACGATGTCGCAGTAACGCAGGTTGAGCTCGGCGAGGCCAAGGTCCTCTTGCGCCTGTTTCAGTCGGGCTTCCGACTGCTGGACGGCGGGGGCCCTGGGGATCAGGCGTTCGTAGATGCGATCGAGATTGCCGTCCGGGTCCTGTTCGTAGAACGCCTTGATGGCCTGCTGCGGCGTGGCGTCCCAGCTCGCGGGCATGAATCCCAATTGTGTCGCCGAGCCCATCAGCGCCCCGAGCGCTTCGCGCACGGTCGAGAAGTTCTGCTCCAGATCTACTGGGACGTCGAGTGGATTCTCGTGATTGATCGGCAGGCCCAGGCCCGCCCGTGTCTGCTGAATCTGCTGCTCGGCGCTGATCACGCGGTTGCGGGCCACGTCGAGCGAAGCGCGGTACTGATCGAACTGCTGCTGGCTGACGGCCCCTTTGCCCACGAGCCCTTCGCCGCGCTGGTAATCGCGCCTTGCCAGCTCGAGATTTGCCTCTTCGACTCTGAGTTGCGCCACGTTCGAGCGCAATAGCTCAACCTGGTTTCTGACCCCTTCCATCGCATGTTCGAGCTTGTAGCGATTGCTGCGCGCCTGCGCCGCCAGCCCGCGCACCTGCGCCTGGGCCGCGACGAGGTCTTTTTCCGCCGCCCCGACGGCGGCCTGCTTGATCGCCACCTGCACCCGGTACGGTTCCTTGTCGAGCTCGACCAGCACGTCGCCGCGCCTCACGCGCATATTGTCATCGACCAGCACGCGGCTCACCTGACCGGAGACGCGCGGAGCCAGGAACGTCACGTGCCCGTTCACGTAGGCGTCGTCCGTCGAAACCGTATTGAACGCCGTCTGGACCACGGGCGTGA
>DATGKC010000170.1:0-18123 GCA_035294845.1 Planctomycetaceae bacterium
AGGACGTGCTGCGGTCGGTCGCCAAGGCCATCGACGGCTGGGATCCCGACCCCTGCAAAGGGCCCTTTCGCGCCTGGCTGTTTCGAATCGCGCGCAATCTGCTGATTAACCTCGTTATGAGCGAACGGCGGCATCCCAAGGTTTGCGGCGAATCGCATTTTCAGCAAATCCTCGAAGAGCAGGCAGCTTCCGAAAGTGCCGATTCGGCGCTGTTTGACATCGAGTTCAAGCGACAGTTGTTCCACTGGGCGGCCGAAGCCATTCGCCAGGAATTCAGCGTTTCGACGTGGAGCGCGTTTTGGCAAACGGCTGTCGACAATGCTTCGGTCCGCGACGTGGCCCGTGAGCTGGGCCTTTCCGCCGGGGCGGTTTACATCGCCCGCAGCCGCGTCATCGCCCGCCTTCGCGAGCGAGTCAACGAGGTCGAAGGGCGGACGGCGTTATTTCACGATTGACGGAGCTGCGAAGAAGTCATGGTCGCCAGATTCAATACATGCGATAAACGCCGACTTCGCGACGTGCTCGCCCGCGCTGCGTCTGACGACGCCGAATCAGAACTCGCCCTGCACCTCGAGACGTGCGAGAGCTGTCGGCGTGACCTCGAATCTCTGGCCGGCAGCGACGGCTGGTGGAGCGACGTGAGGTCGTTTCTGAGCTCGGCCGAATGGGCGTCGGGCGATCCGTCGGCCGATGCTGATGGGGCGGGCTCTGTCGGCGCCATCCCGATTCCTTCCGACCCATTCGATCCGCATCGCTTGGAGACGTGGCGCAAGCAGCTCGGGTTTCTTGCGCCGTCCGAAACACCCGGGAGCCTGGGGCGGCTCGGGTCCTACGAAATCACCGATTTCGTGGGTCGCGGCGGGATGGGAATCGTGCTCAAGGCATTTGATCCGGCGCTCAACCGGCATGTGGCGATCAAGGTGCTCGCGGCCGAATGGGCGCACAATGCGACGGCTCGACGGCGCTTCGCCCGCGAGGCCCAGGCCGCTGCTGCCGTGGTCCACGACCACGTCGTGCCGATCCATTCGGTTGATGCCTCTGGCGAAGTGCCTTACCTCGTCATGGCCTATATTCCCGGCCGGTCGTTGCAAGAACGACTCGACCGCACAGGACCGCTGGAGCTCAAGGAGATTCTGCGGATCGGCAGCCAGGCTGCCTCCGGCCTGGCCGCCGCGCACGCCCAGGGATTGGTGCACCGGGACATCAAGCCGGCGAACATCCTGCTGGAAGACGGTCTGGAGCGCGTGCGGATCACCGATTTCGGTTTGGCGCGGGCGGTTGACGACGTGAGCCAGACGCAAAGCGGCATCCTGGCTGGGACTCCGCAATACATGTCGCCCGAGCAGGCGTCAGGCGAGGCGGTCGATCACCGGACCGATCTATTCAGCCTGGGCAGCGTGCTGTATGCGATGTGTTCGGGGCGATCGCCGTTTCGCGCCGAGTCGCCGATGGCCGTATTGCGGCGGATTTGCGATCGGCCCGCCCGTCCGGTTCGGGAAATCAATTCGGAAATCCCCGAATGGCTGGCCGAAATTATCGACAAGCTGCACGCCAAAGACCCGGCCGGACGATTTCAAACCGCGAACGAGCTGGCCGATTTGCTGGAGCGCCATCTGGCGCATTTGCAGCAACCCGGCACGTCTCCGCGGCCCGAACGGCTGGCTCCGGCTCGCACGGCTGCGCCCGATGCGCGGCGAAACAAGAAGCGCGTCGCGATTGCCGCCGGAGCGGTGCTCGGTTTGCTGGTCTTGGCCGCGATCACCTTCCACGAACGGCGCCCCAGGGAGCTTTCCAGCGAAGAACAAGACCTCGTGTCATCGGAATTCCTCGATCACGGCCTGTGGTCGCCTTTGGGCGACGATGGGGCAGCGCCCACCGACGCAGTGGAAGCGAAATCGTCGGTCCCGCCGTCCGCCAGCCGCAAACCGAATGACCTTCAGTCGGTGGAAGCCGAAGTGCAGCAATTGCAGGCGCACCTTCTGGAACTCGAAGCGGCGTTGCACCCGCGCGAGGATGAGCCAGTCATCTGGCCTAAAGACGATGCGGTGCTCGCCATCGAGCAGTGCTTACGGAGGCTCGAATTCGAAATGAGGCAGCCAGCCGATCGTGCTGTCAATGGAAAATAGTTCTCGTCAATATCGGTCTCTCTCGTAAGAAAGGAAACACTATGAACCGCAAGAAAACGTTGAGTCTGGCCGCGATGGCCGCAACGATGTTGGCGCTGGGCGGAACGTGGGCGATGGTCCACGGTCAGGGCCCGTCCGTAGGCACCGGCAGCACCAGTTCGGCGCCCAAAGGCAGGCAAGCGCCGAATCCTTTAGCGCCGTCAGCGGGCTACGGTCAGCCGATGATGGTTGGCCAGCCAGGCACCGCATGGTACGCACCGCCTGATGACGACCCTGAAATGCGCAAGCTGGCCAACGACGAGGCGGCGCTGGCTCATGAATCGCAAGAGATGGTCTCTCGCTACACGGAAAGCGATAATGCGGATGAACAGAAGAAGATCAAAGGCGAGCTGCGCGACGCCTTGGCCAAGCAATTCGACGTGCAGCGCGAGCGCCGCGAGCTGGAGCTCACGCGAATCGAAGAACGTGTCCGCAAGCTTCGAGAGCAGATCAAAAAGCGCAACGACGCGCGCGACACGATCATCGACCGCCGCCTCGATCAATTGATTAACGAGGCCGAAGGGCTGGGATGGGGGCCGAACTCCGGTCAGGCCGGAAAAGCCAACTTCTACTACAGCATTCTTCCGCAGGGACAGCAGCAGCCTGGTACCGCGCCTCCCGTTGGGAAGAAGCGCTAGCGATTATTTCTTGCGCTCGTATTTCCAGTTTCTGGTCTTGCCCTCCGCCATCCATTCGATGGCGGAGGCGAGACGTTTCATCCGCGTCGATTCTTGCTTGGCTTGAGTGAGCCACTCGACGTATTCGCGCTTGTTGCTCGGGCTGAAGGCCTCAAACGTGGCCAGCGCCTTTTTGTTCTGTTTGAGGGCCTTGACGAGCCAGCCGGGAATCTCGAGCGCTCGCCGCACGCGCTTTTTGCGCGGCGGATTCTTCACGCCATGCTCATTGAGCGCGACCGCCTCGCGAATGTAATCGAGAAGGATGCGATCGGCCGGCAGCTCCGAGACGTCGCTCAATTTGGCCATGCTCATGGGCGCGCTGTCCATTGCCGCCAGCACGTTGTGCGGGTCTTTGAGCAGCTTGCCCTTCCAGAATCCGAAACTGGCGTGCCCCTTGAAGGCAGCCATGCTGGCGACGATTCCCTTGTATTCAAAGTGCGGAAATCCCCATTTGATCGTCTCTTCGATCTGCGGGCATGCCTGGTGAAAAAGCTCGCGGAGCTTTTTCAGAATGGGGCGCGCGAAGTCGGCCGACTTGGCGATGTATGCGTCGACGTCGGGATTGACGTTTTTCAATTTGTGCTTCCTTTTGGCCAAAGGATTGCGGCGACGGGCGATCGCGATCAGTGTATCTTGGGGAACTACATACGCTCAACGATCATTGATCGAGAAGCGTCGTGAACCACGAATCCCGCTAACCACGTCATATGGAAGGCTCGCCAGATGATTGACGTATCCACTTCCATCGTCGAACGCCTGATTCCCGATTTCGCCGCGCGGATGGAACAAATACGCACGCGAGAGCGATTGCCGGGTCTGGCGGTGGGGATTGTCGGCGATCAGGAATTGATCTGGTGGGGCGGCTTCGGTGCGGCCAATCTTGAGGCCGCTTGTACACCCGGCCGCCAGACGCTGTTTCGCATCGCGTCGATCACCAAGACGTTCACGGCAACAGCCATACTGCAATTGCGCGACGAGGGCCGGCTGTCGCTCGATGATCCGCTGCACAGGCACCTTCCGGAGTTCTCGAAAGCCTGCGCTCGGGCCGGCACGCTTGAACAGGTCACACTGCGCCGATTACTGGCCCATCATTCAGGCCTTTCCACCGAGCCGCCGTTTCCCGTTTGGGACGAGATCAAATTTCCCACGCGCGAGGCGCTGCTTGCCGCTATACCTCGAATCGAGATCGTTTTGCCGAAAGATACGGCCTTCAAGTATTCGAATCTGGCTTTTGGACTTTTAGGCGAAGTGGTGGCTCGGGTTTCCGGTCTGCCCTATGCGCAGTATCTGCGTTCGCAGATTCTTGAACCGCTGGGCATGTTCTCGACCGTTTTGGAATTGACCGACGAGCTCAAGCCGCGGCTTGCCGTCGGCTATTGTCCGCGCGCATTCGATGACGACCTCGAAGTCGCTCCCTATGTGTCGCTGGGCGGAATGGCTGCCTGCGGCCAATTGCACTCGTCGGTCGAAGACCTGGCTCGCTGGATCGCACTTCAGTTTCGGGTGGACGGCGCGCCGCGCAGCGGGCCGCAGGTGCTCGCTCGCGAAACGATTGCCGAATCGCATCGACCGCAATACCTGGAGCCCGACTGGTCGATCGGGTACTGCCTGGGTTGGCGGGCGACCCGTGCGGGCGACCACGTGTATCACGGTCACGGCGGAGGCCTGCATGGTTTCGCGTCATATCTTTTGTTCTCGAAGACACAAAAGCTGGGGGTGATTTGCCTGGCAAACGTCTGGCCGCACTCGGGTCTGCTCGCCTGTGCGACCGAAATCGCCGAAACGCTTTTGCAGGGGGGATGGACCGCGCCCCAGGCCGATCGCGGCGAAGGCCCTGCGCACACGCCCCCCGCGTTCGATCAATTGCTCGGACTTTATGAAGCGACTCCGGGCATCTTCGCGGCCATCGCGTACCGCCAGGGACGGCTGCTGCTGGAAAAATCGCCTTTGAGCGACTACCTGCTGCATGCCCCGGCCATTTTGGAGCCGACCGACGACCCGGCCGCATTTCTCGTGCGCGGCGGCCGCGGCGCGGGAGAACGAGCCGTCTTCCGGTTAGCTGCCGATGCGAGAGCGCCGAGCTTTTCGCTGGGGGGGTGTGTGTATCGAAAAGTTGTTGGTAGAATGCACGATCGCACGGCCTTGTGACGCCGTTCATGGGCAATTGTGGGTCTACACATCATGGTTTCCACATCACGCAGGAGAACTGCCATGCGATCATCGTTATTCGCCGGTTTCTTTGTTGTCGCAGCATGCACTCAAACGGCATGGGCCGATGGATTGATTTACCAACTGCCCGCCGATGGTGTTTCGGTGCGCTACGACACTGAAGTGTCGTTCACCGACAACAATGGTCAACAACGCGAGATGAAGGGCTCGCTCACGGTGAGCTCGGTCGGCCAGACTACGGTCGACAACGAAAAATGCCGGTGGATCGAATTCAAAAACGTGACCAAGACCGACCAGGGAGAGCGAATCATGGTCGCCAAGTTCCTCGTCCCTGAAAAAGACCTGGGCAAGGGGAAGTCGCCCGCAGACCATCTGGTTCGCGGCTGGGTGAAAATGGGCGACATGGAGCCGCAGCCGATCAGCGATCTCAAAGGGCCGCGAACCAGGATGCTGATCGCCTACTTGGCCGGACCTTCCCCAAACGCCAAAGAGCTCGACAAGGTGGAAATCGACGGCAAGCTGGGCAAGCTGTCGTGCGCGGGCGTCAGCGGCGATCAGGAATTCCAGCGCGAGAACGGAACGCTCGCCATCCATTTCGAGAACCGGCTGAATGAGAAAGCGCCCTTCGGAGTCGTCAGCGCCGTCTGGAAATTCGAGCAGAGCAACAACGGCCAATCGCGCTCGGGAACATCCAAAATGACGCTGGCCGAAACGAATACGACAGCGCTCAGCGAATTGCCCGACAGGAACTGAGCGAGATCGATGCTCGTCAAGATGCCTCGCACCCAGCGGTCTCCCGAAGCCGCTGGTTTTTCGGGTTTTCTGCGTGGGGCGCTCCAGGTCGCTGGAACGGCGATGCCGATTCGCGAAACAGCGATGCGACTCGCGCAAATCGGGATGATGGCGCTGGCGGTCAGCGCCGCATCATCGACGCGGCATGCAGTATTGCATGCGGACGATAGTCAACCTGGGGTGAAGTCGACGAAGGATCAAATCGACTTCGCCCACGACATTGTGCCGATCCTGCAGAAGCGCTGCGCCAAATGTCACGCAGGGACGCAAAAAAAAGGCGGGTTCTCGATCAATGCACGTCAGGCGCTGCTGGCCGGCGGCGACGATGGGCCCGCGGTGGTTCCACGCCATGGCGCCGAAAGCGCTTTGATCAAACGAGTTTCTTCAGATGATCCCGATTTGCGAATGCCCCCTGAGGGAGAGCGGTTGACTCGCGATCAGGTCGATCTGCTGCGCCGCTGGATCGACCTGGGCGCCGAATGGGAAGATGGTTTCGCTTTCGGAAAAGCGACGCGCCAGGCTGCGCTTGCGCCGCGCCGGCCGGAATTGCCGGGCGGCGCGGCGGTTGCCGGATTGGCCAATCCGGTCGACAAGTTTTTGCATCGACATTTCGCTCAACAGGGCGCGATTCCAGACGTGGTGGCTGATCGGGTCTTCGCTCGCCGCGCGTTCTTCGATCTCGTGGGATTACCCCCCTCGCCCGCCGAATTAGAGGCGTTTGAAGGCGATCGACGCGCCGATAAGCGAGCACGGCTGGTCAAGCGGCTGCTCGGCGATCGTGAAGCATACGCCGCGCATTGGCTGACGTTTTGGAATGATCTTTTGCGCAATGCGTACCACGGCACGGGATTCATCGACGGCGGGCGCAAGCAGATCACAGGCTGGCTGTATGGCGCCATCTACCGGAATAAGCCCTACGATGCATTCGTGCGCGAATTGGTCAGCCCGCCGGCTGGCGCGGGAAGCGAGGGATTCACCTACGGCATCAAGTGGCGCGGTACGGTGAACGAAAGCCAGCGCCGCGAAATTCAGGCGGCCCAGTCGATCGCGCAGGTCTTTTTGGGAACGAACATCAAGTGCGCCAGTTGCCACGACAGCTTCGTAAACCACTGGAAGCTGGTCGATGCCTATGCGCTGGCGTCGATTTTTTCCGATGGTCCGCTCGAACTGCACCGTTGCGACCAGCCCACCGGCATCCCATCGGCGTTTGGTTTTCTCTATCCGCAATTGGGGACGATCGACGTCAAAGCGTCGAGAGCCGAACGAGTCCAACAGTGCGCAAATCTTTTGACTCACCCGGAAAATGGCCGGCTGACGCGCACGATCGTCAATCGCTTGTGGGCCAGGCTGTTCGGCCGCGGCCTGATCGAGCCGCTCGACAATATGGATGCTGAGTCGTGGAATCAAGACCTTCTCGACTATCTGGCAACAGACCTGGCCGACCACGGCTATGACATCCAGCGCACGCTGAGCCTCGTGGCCACGTCGCTGGCGTATCAATTGCCCGGCGTGGCGCCGGAACGCGGGACATCGGCAAGCGACGCATTCGCGTTCCGCGGTCCGTTTGTCAAGCGGCTAACGGCCGAACAGTTCGTCGACTCGATCTTTTCGCTGACATCAGACTGGCCGGCGCCCGATCCTGCCGGGTTGCAGCCGGACGGGCGCGCTCAGGGGGGCCAACTGGGGGCCGTGGCCCAGGCGCTGGCTGCGGCATCGCCGTCGCCAGAGAGTGCCGCAGGGGCCAAGGCCGGCGTCCCGCTTCCCGCGGGATTCCGGGTGCGGGCTGCTCTATTGCCGCTGGATTCATTGCAAGCGGCATTGGGGCGACCCAACCGCGAACAGATCGTCTCGGCGCGCGACGCTTCGCCGACGATGCTGCAATCGCTGGAGCTGATCAACGGACCCATCCTGGGTGCGCGACTGACGCACGGGGCCGCCTATTGGCATAAACAAGAGATGCTGGACCAACGGCAGCTGATCGATCAAATTTATCGAACAGCGCTGAGTCGCTCGCCGTCGGAATCCGAGATGCGATTGGCAGGTGACGTCCTGGGTACGCCTTTGAGCGCCGAAGGAATCGAGGACCTGTTGTGGACGATCGCGATGTTGCCGGAGTTTCAACTGGTTCCATAATGAACCCCGCCCGGTCGTTTCAGACCAACCGGACAGGCATCGCACGTTTGAACTCGTTGGGAGAGTGAAATGCCAAATGGCCGATCCAGGCGTCGCGAATTTCTGCATGCCTCGGCGGTGGGGACGCTGGGAATGCTGGCCGGCCCCCTCGGCGTCACTGCGCGCCGATGCGCCGAGGCCGCTTCGAGGCCATCGCCGAGCTCAACGGCCGATACGCTGATCGTGCTGTGGATGGCCGGAGGGATGGCCCACACCGAAACGTTCGACCCGAAGCGCCACGCGCCGTTTTCGGCCGGGATGAAGGCCGATGAAGTGCTGTGCACATTTCCCTCGATCGACACCGCGGTCGACGACGTGAAGATATCCATGGGACTTGAAAGGATCGCCAAAGTTATGAATCGCGGTACCCTGATCCGCTCGCACGTGCTGGGCGATTTGGGCCAGATTCTGCACTCGCGTCACCAATACCATTGGCACACGGGATACGAACCGCCGCAGACCGTTGCCGCGCCGCATCTGGGCGCCTGGATCGCGCACGCTTTGGGGCCGGTGAACCCCGCCATTCCGGCATTTATCGACGTTGGGCAAGGCTATGAGGGCAATGGTGAATCCGAAGAGCTGAAAGCATTTCAATCCGGGGGTTGTCTGGGAAGCCGGTACCATCCGTTTCGCGTTCCCGACCCGCGGCAGGCAGTCAGCGTCGTGCGTCCGCCGGCAGGGATGAGCGAAAAGCGCTTTCGCCGGCGGTTCGAATCGCTGAAGTCGCTCGTGGCCGCCTCGCCCCTGCCCCGCGAAAATCGCGGCGAATTGCAGGAAGCGCTGCTCCGCGCCGAAGACGACGCCTTTCGTCTCATGGAGTCGCCGGCCGCCCGGGCTTTCGATCTCTCGCTCGAGCCGCCCTCATCGTTCGATGTTTACAACACGTCGAAATTCGGCCTGGGATGTCTGCTCGCGCGGCGGCTGGTCGAGCAAGGGGCGCGCTTCATCGAGGTCACGACCGAGTACGGGCCGTTCTTGCAATGGGATACTCACGACAACGGTCACACGCGATTGGCCAAGCTCAAGCAGGAAATCGACGCGCCGATCGCGCAGCTCGTGCTCGACCTCGAATCGCGAAAATTGCTCGACCGCACGTTGATCGTGCTGGCGAGTGAATTCAGCCGCGACTGTCTCGTCGAGGGGAAACCGGACAGGCGCGTCCCCGATCAGGTCGAACAGCCTGCCGTCGTCAACGAGCTGAAGTTTTATGGAATGCACCGGCATTTTACTGGAGCCTCGAGCGTGCTGATATTCGGCGGCGGCGCGAAAAAGGGATTGTTGTACGGCCGCACGGCTCCCGAGCGCCCCTGCACGACCATCGAGAACCCGATCAATGTCACAGACCTGCACGCCAGCCTGCTCAAGGCTCTTGGCGTTCCTCCCGACTACCACGTCGAAGTCGAACAGCGGCCGTTTTACGTCACCCAAGATGGTCGGGGCCAGCCGCGCAGCGAACTTTTCGGCTGACGCGGCTCTGTGTGGCCTGCGTCTCGCAGGGTGAAGCCAGCGGGCGTCACGCCGGATGAGCGGTCCTTCATGGCAATGCCCGTTCGGGAAAGCGCGGGAAAGTGACCATCAGCTTTTCGAGATTCGCCATGCTCACCGGCTTTGTCATATGGTTGTCGAAGCCCGATTGGCGCGCTTTCTGGCGGTCTTCTTCTTGGCCGTAACCCGAAACGGCGACGAGATAGACTCCTTGGAGCGTCGGCTCCAAACGGATGGCGGTCGCCACGTCGTAGCCGCTCATCCCGTCCGGCAAGCCGATGTCGCATAGAATGGCGTCGGGGCGCATCGCGCGGGCCAGCGCCAGGCCGCCCGGCCCGTCCGAGGCCGTGAACACTTCGTGACCGGCCAATTCGAGCATTTTCTTCGACGCCAGAATGGCATCGCGGCGGTCGTCGATCAGCAGCACGCGCCGCCTTGCAAGAGGCTCGGTCGTGCCGGCAGGGGCGGTTGTCTTTGTTTCGGGCGCGGCGCAGGTGGGCAGCTCGATCGTGAATTGCGAGCCGCGGCCGATGCCGCCGCTGACAGCCGCAACGCGCCCGCCGTGCAGCTCAACCACGCCTTTGACGAGCGCCAGCCCCAGGCCCATGCCTCCGCGGCTTCGGTCGAGCGTTCGTTCGGCCTGCACGAACGGCTGAAAAATTCCGCGGAGCGTCTGGCTGTCCATGCCGACTCCCGTATCGCGGACGCTGATCAGGGCGCGGCGCCGTTCCGAATCGGCCCAAACTTCGATGTACACATCGCCCGGTGCGTCCATGAATTTCGCGGCATTGGCGAGGAGATTCGAAACGGTTTGCGAGAGCCGGGTTGAATCGCCTTCGCACCAAAGGGACGCCGACGGCACGTGGAGGTGCAATTTTGCTTTCTGATTCTCCAGGCTCAAACGATGGTCTTCGGCGACGTCACGGACGAGCTGCACCAAGTCCAGCCGCGATTTCCTGAGCACGATTTTGCCCCGCATGATCCGCGTCACGTCCAGCAGGTCGTCGACGATATGGACCATGTGTCTGGCCTGCCGTGCGATGACGGCGCGCATTCCTTCGGCCTCGCCCGACTGGCCGCCAAGCTGGCCGAGCACTTCGACGCCGTTCAAAATACCGGCCAGCGGATTTCGCAGCTCGTGCCCCAGCATGGCCAGGAATTCGTCCTTGCGGCGGTCGGCCAGTTTGAGCGCCTCTTCGGCCTGCAACCGATCGGTGATGTCGATGGCAATGCCGCCGACAAGCGCGACGTTTCCATGCGGCCCCGGAATCGGGAACTTGCTGACGACCGAATGGTGTGTGATGTCGTCATCGTGAACCAGCGTCTCGATAAACCGCATTCCGGCGCCGCTCTCGATTACGTGCCGATCGTTCTCTGAGAATTGTGCGGCGGCATCCGGTGGAAAGATCTCGTGGTCCGTTTTTCCGTAGAGCAGGGCCCGCGGCGTGCGGAAAGCCCTTTCGGCGGCGTCGTTGACGAATACGTAACGGCCGCCAACGTCTTTGATCCAGGCCAGCCCGGGGAGATGCTGCATGAACCGCACGAACCGCTGTTCGCTCTCCAAGAGCGCCTCTTGCCCCTTCTTGCGGTCGGTGATGTCTTCGACGGCGCCGATGCCCAAAACCGGCGTGCCGCTTTCGTCGCGCACCACCGACCCGGTGATCGCAATCCAGACGATCCTGCCGTCTTTGTGAATGTATCGCTTTTCAAAATGGGCGATCGGTATCTCGCCGTTCTTGACTCGTTCATATTCCCGCACGTTGAGGCTGACATCATCGGGGTGGGTGATGTCCTGGTAGCCGCGCGCCAAGAGCTCGTCTTGCGCGTATCCGGTGATTTCGCAAAACCGCTCGTTGACGCTGAGATATCGGCCGTTCAGATCGGTTTCGCAAATGCCGATCGGCGCACAAGAATAAGTGATGCGCAGTTGATCGAGCCGGCGGCGCAGCTCCTGCTCGAGGCGCTTGCGCTCATCGACCTCGGCCATGAGCTGCCGATTGGCGCTGGCCAATTCGCTCGTGCGTTCTTTGACGCGCAATTCCAGCTCGGCATAGGCCCTTTGGAGCTGGGCCTGGCTCTCGCGCAGGTTATCTTCAGCGTCCCGTTTCCCGGCGACGGCGGCCTTGAGCGCCGGGTCTGACTGGGGCGCAGCGGGCGCGCGGCCCCGCAGAACTCTGGCGAAGAACTCCAGCATGGACAAATCCTTCAGGTCATGCCCGCATTGGGCAAGCGATTCGCCCAAAAGCCGCCTTTCGGCTCTTCATGAGCACATCACGCGGGCATGGCAAGCCCATTCTACCTTGTTCTCGGCAGGTTGAAAGATAAGACGGCTGTGAAACATAAGACGCCTATCACCTAAATAATTAGGTGTGATCTTGACTGAGATCGCGCCGGGCGGTACACTCACCTAAGTTTTTAGGCGAAGCGCAGCAACCAGCCGTTTGAGGAACAATCGTGATCCGACAGATTCCCAGCGGGCGTGAACTCGAAATCCTCAAGATTCTTTGGGAATTAGGGAGCGGCAGTGTGCGCGAAGTTTACGAACGCATGTGCCCACGCGAAGAGCTGGCGTTCAATACGGTACAGACGCTGCTGCGAATCATGGATGACAAGGGCCTCGTGAGCCATGCCGCCCGCGGGCGGACATTCGTTTATTCCCCCTCTTACAGCCGCGAACAGGAAGCCGTCCGCTTTCTCGACAAGGTTTTCGACGGCGCGATGGACCAGTTCGTCGCCAGTCTGCTCAAGTCTCGTCGTGCCAGTCCAAACGAGCTCCGCCAGTTGCACGAATTAATCACCGCCGCGCGCACGCGCAAGGCAGGAGAAAAATGATCGAACGTTGGGAACACATTGTCGGGAGGGCGGTTCCATGATCTCGCTCGATTGGGCGTTCGACAGGCTGATCGAGTCGGCGGCGACGAGTCTTGTGCTGCTCACACTGGGAACCCTGGCCGCGCTCTGTTGCCGGCAACCGGTCCGGCGGGTGCGAATCATCTGGCTGACGCTGGCCGCGTGCCTGGCGGCGCCGCCTTTGGCCTTGTTGCCCGGCCTGCCGCACTGGTCGTTGCACCAACTCGCGCCGCATGCGATTGCGAACGAGGCGCCTCTGAGAAGTGGCGAAGCGACTCTGTTAAGTGAAGATGTGCCACCGCAAAATGAAGACGAGACGCCGATTCATCAAAGCATCGCCGCTGGCCCGACGCCGACGGAGCTGTCGATTGAGCCAGCGCGCGATGTGGTCGCCGCGCCGCCGGATTTCGCGTCGGCTCGGGATCTGGAGCCATCAACCGATGATACGCCGCACAACGCGCCTGCGCCGGCAACTGATGACGTTGCAGCCGAGCCCGCACCGGCAGCCTCGCGCGCCGCACTCATTCCGGCGGAATTCGACATCCGACCGTGGATTCTCTTGATATATTGTTTAGGGCTGGCGGGGCTGGCAGCCTGGTGGCTGGTGGGAATCTTCGCGCTGCGACGCGTGCTCCGCGCGGCCCGTCCGGCGCCCCCTCCTTGCCGCGCCTTGCTCCGCGACATCGCCGGCCCGGCGTCCGATCGCGTGTGGTTGCTGGTTTCGCCGCGTTCATCGCAGCCGTTCACGTTCGCCTGGTTCCGGCCAATCATTGTTCTCCCGGAAAACCTTGCTTCGCATTTGTCAATCGCGACTTCAGATGACGGCAGTACGCAGCCGAGCGCTTATGCGGCGGAGCGCGAGTTGCGCTGGTGCCTGGCGCACGAATGGGCGCATGTCGTGAAGGGAGATGCCTGGGTGTGGTCGCTCACCGGTCTGGTGCGAATCGTCTATTTCTATCAACCTCTTTGTTGGTGGCTGCGGCGCGAGCTGCGGCTTTGCCAAGATTATCTGGCCGACGCCGCCGCGGCGCAAGATTCAAGTCCGGAAAAATACGCCGAGTTTCTCGCCACCCGCGCTCTGGGGCAGCCCTTCGCGATGGGATTGGGAATCGCCGCCCGCAAATCAGACCTCTACAGGAGAGTCGCCATGCTCGTACACAGCCGTCGCCCGCTGGAAACCCGCTGCCCCAAGTGGTGGATCGCAAGCGCTTCCACGGCTGCGATCGCTCTGGTTTTGGCGTTGGCTACGCTCGGCTTCAAGTCGCCGACCCAGGCGGGCGAGGCGAACGCCGACCCCGCTGCGTCTGACGCAAGTTTGCAGGCAAGCCGACGCGGCCAAAGTGAAACAGTGGCAGAACCCGAGGCCCAGCCCGCGCCGCGCGAGGCGGCCGGAAAAATTGACGAAACAGAGCCCGTGCTCATTCGGGCAGCGCCGCTTTCCGACGGCGACCGCCGGCGGCTGCTTGCAAAGCTCGCCTCGCGTGCCTCGCGGCATCCGGAGGGAACGATCCATTTTATCCGCTCGCGAAGCCGCAAAGGCCAAGTCGCGCCGTCGGAAGAATTCTTCTTCGCCTCATCGGGACAAGATTGGATCTTGCGCGCAGCCCCGGCGATTTCGCCAACTCAAGGCGCGTCCGGTGCTGGAGGTTCGCTGGTGGTTGGCAGAGAACGTTTCACGATGGTTTTCGATGGACTTTGCCTGGCCGGCGTGCAAAAAATCGCCGCTGGCGAGGAGAAACCGAAAGTCGCGCCCAAGGATGAAGCGGCGCAAGCCGGCACGGAAATTGTGCGCGACACGCAACTGCACGTTACATACTCCGAAGTCGCCGAGGCGATTAAAGAGCGCGACACGCCCTTTGGCCTGGGCACGATATATTACGAGTCAGGTCGGCGGTTCATCGAGGAGAATGCGGCCCATGCGAAATTTGCCGGCATGGCCCGGCTCTACGGCCTCATAACGCGAATTATCGAATTCGACGTGACCGAGGAGGATGCGGCGGACGCGTTCCCTGGCGATAACCGGTTCCTCAAAATGGGCGGCCTGCTGCGCCTCTATGTCGCCCCAGCGAACGATGATGCCGTGATTCGCATCGAGGGAATCGACAGTTTCGACACCGTGCAGTTTCGCGCCGACTGTTGGTACTTCGACGCAAAGGCCGTGCGCGGCGTTCTGCCCGCCAAGGCCCGATTGGAAACCGGGGCCACCGTGACCTCGTTCGAGATCGCTCGCATCTCGCAACCCAATGAGCCCGCGCCGACGAGGGATTTCATTCTCGGCATCCCCGAGGGGGTCTGGGTGATCGACGAACGGTACAAAGTGAAAGACCATCCTTTTCAGCAAGCGGGCCCGCCGGCGAAAGTACTGTTCGGCTTGAATTCGCATGAATATCCTTTGCACTCCTTCGTCACCACGGCCGATTATCCGGCGGGTTTCCCCAAAAAACTCCTGGCAGAGCTCGACCGGGACGTCGTCCCCTGGAACACCACCGGAAAGTTTTGGGTCATGCAAGCCGCCTTTCCGCCCGAGGATGCCACATTCGCCGGCCAAACAGCATCCCCCTGGCACGGAAATCCACCCAACATGTTTATGGCGCCGATGGGAAGCCCTTCGAGCAGCCCGCGTGTACCTGCGAATGAAACGCCGTCAACGAAGGGCAAAAGCGGCGCGCCGACGGCGCCGAATCCCGCGCTGCGTTACGGCGGCAAGAGCTTTGACGAATGGCGCCAGGTGCTCGTCACCGATCTCGATCCCGAGACGCGCGTCAAGGCACTGATGGCTCTGGGCACATTCGGGGCCAACGGGTATTCCGAAAAGGCCGCCGCGGCCATCGCCGACGCGCTCAAGAGCGACGACCCGCAGGCGAATCAATTCGCGGTACAGGCCGCCGCCTGCAATGCGCTGGCACGTCTCGGCGCTGCGGGGATTCCCATACTGGAGGCGCAGCTCGCGAGCGAGAATCTGGGCGCTCAACGAAATGCCGTCAAAGCGCTGAGCGATTGGGCCGCCTCAACCGAAGCCGTGGTGCCGGTGTTGCTCAAAGCCGCGAACTTGAGGAACGGGGAATTGCGCGGCCTCGCGTACCGTTCATTGGCCAGATACCACTTCCACGCCGCAGACGTCGCCGATGTTCTGGCGGTTGTCTTTCAAGCCGAAGCTAACTTACGGCCCCAAATACTGTCGGGATTAGAGGAGTCCAAGGTATCGGGCCCCGACGTGACGACACTCCTGGTCGCGGGCCTCCGCGATCGTGATGTCTCTGTGCGAACGCAAGCTGCCTTAATCTTTGCGACGAAGGCGGCCGGCACTGCCAAGAACGCCGAAATCCTCGAACAGGCGCTGCTCAATGAAGACTCCATGCATCGCAATGCGTTTGTGTCACGCTTAAGAGCAAGCCGGCAGCGCCAAACGGGGCCGCTCGCCGCGGAAGTCGTCGCTCCTACTATTGTCGCACTGCTGGAATCACCGGAATCTTACACGCGGACGGGCTTTAGTTTCGCCCTTTCGTGCTTTCAGATTCTTACAGAGCTGCCGTCCGATAAAGCGGCTGGTGCGGCGGTTCCGGCACTCATCAAGGCCGTCAATGGCGAGCTAATAACCGACGAGCAACCTCCGACGGTGAATGCGGCGGCCGCCGAAGCGCTCGCGCATTTTGGCCCGGCCGCCAAGAGCGCGCTGCCGGCGCTTAGGCGATTGCTTGAACGGGGCCTGAAGCCGAATGCACTGGGGACGACGCAGTTCGATTCGGAAACACAATGGCGCAGGCATATCGAGTCGTCGATCGAGAAGATCGAGGGAAAATGACGCCGATAATGCACTCAATACGTAGACGAAGCCGATGCGGCGGCCGCGGCTCGCCGGCGCTCTTCTTCGGCTGAAGCCGCCTGGTGGGACGTTTCCTGGGACGAGCGGCCGCGGACAGATACGACCGAGGCCACGCCCGTCCCGAACCCTTTCGTCTCATTGTACCAGAGCTGATCGCCGGTTTGCGGATCGAGGCAATACATGTATCCGTTGACCGAAACGACGAGGCGGTCGCCGTCCAGGAGCAAGCTGACGTACCCGCCGTTTTTCGGCTTGGGCGATTGCCAATGCCAGACGATCTCGCCGGTCTCGCGATCGAGAGACAGCACGCGCGAGTTGAAACCGACGAACACAAGATTTTCGAGCGACATGTCCCGAGCCTCCGAATTTATGTGGCGATTTGCGGGCGGTTCCAATCAGGCCGCGGTGTCTTGAGTGCAAATGGGAGTTTGTCGGCGCCCTTCCCGAGCTACTTCCCCCGCAAGGCCTCTTTCTGGTTCGTCAAAAATGTCACCAGGTCCACAAATTGGTCGACGGAAAGCTCCTTGACGAGGCCCTCCGGCATGGTGCTTTGCGTCTGCATTTTCTGCTCTTCGATTTCGGACTTGGCAAGCTGGTGCAATTTGGCCTGGTTGTCGCCGAGCGTGATGGAATCGCCGGTCTCGGCGATCTTGATGCCCGTCAAAATCCGTCCATCTCTCAGCTCGACGGCGATTGTCTGAAAACCGGGCGCCACAGTTCGACTCGGTTCGAGGATCGATTCGACGATATGGATGCGCGAAAAACGATTCCCGACGCCTGTCAACTCGGGGCCGACCCGCTCTCCGACCTCGCCGATCCGATGGCACTTGCTGCACTGCAGCTTCTGGGCGTCGAAGAACAGCTTGCGGCCGCGCTCGATATCGCCCGACCGGCCGAGCGCCGCCTGAACGAGTTTTTCCTGCTCGGCAGTCGCACTCTTCGTTCGAAATCGCAGGTGGAACGCCGCGGTGTCGCGCGCCGCGGCAACCTGCACGACGACGCGATTTGCTCCTGCGTCCAGCGCCGCGTCGAAGCGGTCGGAATCCGGCTGAAACGCCTGCGTCTTTTCCCGCTGATAAACGCGCTTCCCATTGAGCCAGACGTGCAACGTATCAGCGCTTGAGCCAAGAAACTGAACGGCGGCCGATGCGGGAATGATCACGTCGGTGGAAGCCAGCCAGACGCGATCTGCATGCTCGTCCTTGTTTGCGCCATCCGCTTTGCCTGGCAAATCGACGCGCCCCTCAAGTCCGTTTGCAAACAACATTCGCACGCCATGTTGATCAATTGCGGTGGCAGGCACAGTTTGAGGTTTTTTGGCGATTTGTTCGAGGATTTCGAGCGAATCCCGTTCGGCAAGCGGCCCCCGCACGTTCCAGCGGACGAAAAGCCCACTGCGTCCGTGCAATTGGGCCACGGCGCGCTCCAGCTCGGTCCGCCGCGGTTCCGAGAGACCGTCGTCGCGGCCCCACTTGGTCAGCATGCCGGCTGCAAGAGTCAAAACATCGACTGATAGATCGCGCGCAGCCAGGTCGATCACGGCATCGGCCTCTCGCGAGCCGCCCAGCGCACTGATGCAATCCAACGCGGCCCGTTGCGTTTGCCGGTCATTCAGCGCCTCGACGGCCAAGAGGACGGCACGCGGCTCGCCCAATTGTCGGAGTGAATCCAAACTGGCCCGCCTCACTTCCACATCAGCATCCCGGGTCAACCGCAGAAGTTGTTCGACGGCGGCGCGAACCATCAATCGACCCGCGGCCGCGGCCGCCGCTCGCCGTACTATCGGCTCGGGCGCGTCAAGCAGGTTCCGAACCGCTTCTCCTGCATTCTCAACGCGCAGCTCGGCCAAAGCGTCAATAGCCGCGCTCCGCACGCGGGCATCACGCGAAACCAGCTTGCCCAAAAGCAAAGGACCGGATTCGAGCCGCGGCCAACGTGCGAGCTGCGCGATCAATTGGGCGGCGACCGGCCCGTCTTCGAGAGTGGCGGC
>DATGKC010000171.1:0-5557 GCA_035294845.1 Planctomycetaceae bacterium
TAACGCGAGAGGGGTTTCATGACGAGCTTGGTTGGATTGACGAGCTCGGTGTGTCGAGATTCAGGCCGGCCTATAGCACGCCACTGGGCGCTCTGGTTGTCGAGGACTCGGCGAGGGTCTTGAAAAGCATCCCGAGCGCCAGCGTTGATCTCGTCATGACATCCCCGCCGTTCGCTCTCACAAGGAAAAAAGAGTACGGCAACGAACCGATCGAGCGTTATCTCGCATGGTTCACTCCGTTCTGTCTCGAGATCAAGCGCATTCTGAAGCCGACGGGCAGTTTCGTTCTCGACATCGGAGGGGCATGGATACCTGGCGTCCCAGTCCGAAGTGTTTATCATTTCGAGCTCGCCGTTCGACTGAGTAAAGAATTCTTCCTCGCTCAGGATTTTTACTGGTACAACCCGTCGCGGCTTCCCACGCCGGCAGAATGGGTCACAGTGCGGCGCGTTCGCGTGAAGGATGCCGTGAACATGATCTGGTGGTTTTCGAAGTGCGAATGGCCGAAGGCTGACAACCGTTGCATCCTCCAGCCGTACAGTGAAAGCATGAAGCATCTGATTAAGAACGGCTACACGGCGAAAAAACGGCCGTCCGGCCACGACATCTCGACAAAGTTCCAGAGAGACAACGGCGGAGCGATCCCGCCAAACCTGATTCAGATCGCAAACACCGAATCAAACAGCGCGTATCTCCGCGAGTGCAAGAAGCGCGGCGTTAAGCCGCATCCCGCGCGATATCCAGAGGCGCTCGTGCAATTCTTCATTGATTTTTTGACCGACGAAGGCGATCTTGTCGTCGATCCCTTTGCTGGCAGCAACGTAACAGGTGCGGTCTGCGATGCGAGCGAACGAAGGTGGCTTGGAATCGAGCTCAACTCGACATATGCGCACAGCTCAATTGTGCGATTCAATTCCGGCGCCTTGTTTGACGGGGTGCGAACGGATAAAGCGAAGAAAAAAATCAAGCAAAAATCGGACGGAAGAGTCCGTCCCGTTGCGTCAAGAGACGACGACTAGGCACGCGCAAGGGCCCCGCTGTGGCCGGAATGAGATTCACGCGGCTCGTGAGCGACTTTATAGCCGTTCTGGAGCGCTCCAGCGCAACGGTGATTCGGCTGGAAGCCGGCGAAGAGCGCCCCGCGCGCTTCCGCGTCGTCACCGGTGAGGGCATAACCGATTGCATATTATTTCTCTGGACGATAACACCGGGCGGCGGCGGCCCGGGAGTCCGTTCACCAAATGAGCGCCGCATCCAGATTACGAACGTCCGGCGAATTCCGCTTGAACCCGGTGTTCGAACGTTGCTTGGCGGCTGGAGCGTCGACGATGGCGTTTACTGTTTTTGGGACGCCCGGCGCCATTTGCGCTTTTCACGGCGATCTCCAAGCCTTCAAGCAAGTATTCACACACTCGAAACGGCTGGCGCGGCCGGGATCGCCACGCAGGTCAGGCCGACTCGCGAGGGCCAAGAAGTAGTCGTTGCGGTCGCGCCACGCTCGCTTCTCTGGTACGCACAACACGGACTGCCCCTGCATAATGCTGAGCATGATGCAACCGCCGCGGTTGAGCTCATTGGAGCGACAGTCGAAGAGGAACGTGATTTCCTCGAATCGGCACGAACCGAAATCGAGGCGGCGCGACGGTACGACCTTGTGGAAACGATGCGCGCCTATCGGGATGCCCAGTTTCGCCCGGCCGTCTTGCAAGCGTATTCGTACAAATGCGCCGTCTGTGCCTGCGATCTCAAGCTCGTCGACGCGGCTCACATTCTGCCAGTCACGCATCCCAGTTGTACCGACGAAGTGACAAATGGAATCGCACTTTGCCGACTCCATCACGGGGCTTTCGACAATTCGTTGCTGGGCATTCAATCCACGTATAACATCGTCGTAAACACAGAAATGGCCCACAGACTGCATGAAATACAATTGGACACCGGCCTGGAAGTTTTCCAGGCGAACCTGCCGCCCAGAATTCGCGTTCCCTCGTCGATCGAGGCGCGACCCAAGCCCGAAAACCTCCGGCTCGGGATGCAGCTTCGCCGCTGGCCTGACGCTCTCATTGCTTGATCGAGCTTCTCAATTTCGGCGCTCAAATGTCCGGAGGAATTAAGAGCGGAATTGTTTTGCGCTTGTGCTGCCGGATGAGTCGATCAATTCACCAGCGTCGCATCCAGCGTGATGTTGGCCTTGAGCAATTTGGAGACCGGGCAGCCGGCCTTCGCCTTGGCGGCGAGTTCTTCGAACTTCGCTTTGTCGGCACCGGGAACCTTGGCCTTGAGCGTCAGATGAACGGTCGTGATCGCATAGCCCCCTTCAACTTGCTCCAGCGTGACTTCGGCCGACGTGTCCATCTTTTCGGCCGTGAGCTTGGCCTCTCCCAGGATCAGCGAAAGAGCCATCGTAAAGCAGCCGGCGTGGGCGGCGGCAATCAGCTCTTCCGGGTTACTGCCGCGTTGTCCTTCGAAACGGCTGGAGAAACCGTAGGGATAAGCCGCAAGCGCGCCACTCTCGGTCGAGAGCGCCCCCTTGCCATCCTTGAGCCCGCCTTGCCAGCTTGCCGATCCTTTTCGCTTGATCTTCATTTTCGGTTCTCCAAGTCAGGGGAAATCGCGTCGAAGAAAATGGAACGTCCAATTGTCGAAATCTCGACTGGAAACGCCCATTTCCGACCAGATCTCGGCGTCATCGAGACGCACGATGAGAGAAGCCGAAGTCATTCGAGCGTGGGCATACTCCCAGCGCAATCCGCCCGTGCCGTCGGGCCGCGCCTCGATCAACAGCAGCAGATCGGGATTCGTACCTGTCGAGCTCATGCCGAAGATGGCTCCCATCGGGAGCTTCGACTTTGGATCGGCATACTCGAAGATCGGCTTGGCGATAATCCGCGTCTCGGCGCCCCCTTTTCCCTCGGCGTCGACGCCGAGCCGCCCGGTGAAGCGATCTTTGAGGGTTTTAATCTGCACGATCCGCAAGCGGGCATTTTCCGCGGGCGCATCGGCCTTTGGAATGGGTTTGAACTTCACCCCCGGCGTACGAGCCGCATAGCGGCGGCCACCTCGCCAGCGCACATCAACCAGGCCTTCAGAGAGCGAAGCAAAGCAGATGGTCCAGGCCTGGCCGCCACCGTGATTATTGCCTTCGACTTTCTGGAAGGCGACAGGCCGGGAGTCGCGTGTCCAGACCCATAGCGTGGCATCGGGAATGAATCTCTCTTCATCGGAGTAGCGAAACACCGGATTGGGCACCAATTGGGCCCTTTCTTCGGTTTCGTTGTCTGCGGCCGGCAGTCGAATGGCCGTCTCTTCGGCGAAGCTCCGCATCCAGTTCGTGTATCGTTCTTTTCGCGCCACTGCCTCTTGCTTTTCAACGTCGCTTTCAGGCTCGCCGGCGTTTGCGAGCTGCAACGAAAGCAAAATGTTCCAGCCCGAGCATGCCAGCAACAGGAGTGCGGGAATGAGAATCAATGCGCACGATTTCACGTCACGTCGCATGAGTCGGCTCCTAAAACGTAATCCGTTCGACTCGGTTTTTTCAAACAGCGCAAGCATACGATGCCGAATCGTGCTTCGCAATCCGGCCGGGGAGGCGATGGCCGAAGGCATCCGGCGCGCATTGAAGGGCCGCCCGTCGCGACGCTCGCCCCTCACCCCCCGACCCCTCTCCCCCGGAGGGGAGAGGGGAGAACGAGGACGAGTGGCGGGTGACATGAGATCGACTTCCCGTTCCCCATCTCCTCTCAGCGCGCAATCGGCACTTCAATAAGACGCGGTCTCGACCCTGCGAACGACTGGCGAAGCAGGTCGCTCAGTTGATCGGGCTCGGTGACGCGCGAGGCTTCCACGCCAAATGCGCGGGCAAGACCGATGTAATCGACTTCCGGTCCCACCAGATTGATGCCGGGGCACTTGGGGTCATTGAGCTCGGAAAGCGAAAGCACATCTCCGCAGACTTTCAGAATTTTGTACTGGGCATTGTTGGCGATTACGAACGTGACGGGAATGTTGTGATGGGCCGCCGACCAGAGAGCCTGAATGCCATACAGGGCCGAACCGTCGCCAATCAACCCCAGGACGGGGCGATCGGGCCAGGCCAACTTGACGCCGAGGGTGCAACCCATGCCCCAGCCCAAGGCCCAGCCGCGGTGCGCGAAGAAACCGCTGGGGTCCTTCAAGGCGCCCAGCCTTTCGAAGACGTTTTGGTGCGTCGTAATCGCCTCTTCAACGACCGCCACATCATGGGGAAGAACGCGCGCCATGGCGCCCATGAACGCCAGGGGCGCCAGCGGTCGGACGTCGCGCTGCGATTCGATCTCTATCTCGAGCCGACGCTGTTCGCTTCGCCGCAATTCGGCCAGCTCCTTTCGCCGCGCCGCGGCCAGCGCCATTTCGCTCTCCGTTTGATTGCGGCGCACGAGCTCTTCCAGTTCGGCCAATCCGCACTGCGGGTCGCCGATCAATCCGACTTCAATCGGGAAGCTCTTGCCGATCTCGTGCGGAACGTTGTCGAGATGAATCAAACGCGCCTGCTCGGGAAGCGGGCACTCCGGTTCGCAATAGATGTAAAGGCGGATCACATTGAGCCCCACGGCAAACAAAACGTCGAACTCTCGCAGGCATTCGCGAATCTCCGCTGACCAGAAGGGAAGAATGCCGCGATATTGCGGATGGTCGGAAGGCATCGGCAAGCGCCCGTGCGAGACCGTTCCTTCAGAGAAAACCGGCGCCCCCAGCCGCTCGGCAAGGGCGGCGAGATGTTCGATCGCCTGCGACTCGGCGACCCGGCTTCCGGCCAGAATCGCCGGCCGTCTGGCAGTGCGAAGCATTTCGGCCGCGCGCAGCAACGCTTCCCGCGGCGGGCGGATTCGCCGATCAGCCACGCTCGGGGCCGAATCGTCAAGGCCGGCGGCTTGTTCCATCTGCAAGTCGACCGGCAGCGCCAGAAAAACCGGCCCGGTCGGAGGCGTGAGAGCCGTTTGAACGGCACGGCGGACGGCGGCGGGGATATCTTCAACCCGCTGCACTTCGTAGGCCCATTTTGTCCAAGGACGCACGACGCTCACGAGGTCGCCGTCGAGAACCGGCTCGCCCAGGCGCAGGCGGCGATCTTGTTGGCCGGCGGTCAAAAGCAGCGGCGTCCCCTCGATGTGAGCGTTGTAGATCATCCCCATCGCGTTTCCGAGGCCGCACGAAATGTGCAGATTCGTGACGCCGATTTTGCCCGAGGCCATGGCGTAACCGTCGGCCATCGCGACGATCGGAATCTCCTGCACGCCGAAGATGTATTGAAAGCGATCGTCTCGCGAGAGCGCGGCGACAAGCGGGAGCTCGGTGGTCCCGGGATTGCCGAACAGATGCGTGACGCCGCCCGCCGCGAGGACTTCCAGAAATGCTTCGATGCCGGTCACTGCGAACCATTCTGAGATTCAAGCGGGCGTCAATCGGACTTGGCCGCGGCCCTGGCGCGGATCAAGGGCGCGAGGAACTTCGCCGTCTCGTCGCCGATGACATGGTATCCAGCCAGATTAGGATGGCGGTCGCCGAACCAGCCGGGCAG
>DATGKC010000172.1:0-3899 GCA_035294845.1 Planctomycetaceae bacterium
CAACACGAATGCTATGCCACTGCAACACAGTCGGGGCGACAGGACGCCTATTGAACTATTTTCGGCCGGTATTGCAGATTCTGCGTTTCCGGCACACAGCTTGCCGTGACGTGCGGCACTCAAGTCACGACGGCTCCCACCGCCCCGCCCGCAACTGACGGGAAATGTGACCTGTGGCAGCGCTCACGGCCCGGCCGCGGCCATGAGCGCAATTGCGGCCCAATTTGTCGCCGCCGCGGAGATCCACTGGTCGGGTCCGTGGGGAAAGCCGCTCTCGAAGTAAGGCTGAAACGGTATGGAACGGCTCGTCACGTGCCACGAACCGTCTTCGAGCTGCGTGGACAGAAGAAATTCGATCCCGCGCTGGTAGGCCGGATCGGTCGCCGCGAGAGCGCCGGTCTCTTTCAGGGCCACCAGCGCTTGCCCCGTTGCGTATGCATCGCTGGCGAGCGAGGGAAGCTCGCCCCAACCGCCGTCGGTTCGTTGCTCCCTCAGCAGGTCGCGAGCGGCCTCTCGTCGGAGGAACGCCTCGTCCTCTCCCACCCATCGCAAACCGAGAAGTTGAAAAGCCCGATCCTGGGTCGTCGCGGCCGGGGCCTGTTTCAGCCACTCCCTGGCGCGCTCGATCGCCGCCGTGTACTCGTTCCGCCTGGCTCCGGGGGCATAGACCTTTAGCGCCCGCAGCGAAGCGGCCGTGAACTGGATGGCGCTCGATTCGAGAGGAGGCCGATGCGCAAGGGGCCGCCATTGCCCGTCGGGCGATTGCCGGCCCTTGAGGTAGCGTGCCAGCGCATCGGTGGCCGCATCGGGTGGATGTTTCTCCGCCGCCAGGCCGATCAGGACGTAACTGACGGTATCAATGTCCCCCGGAATGCCCAGGCCCTGAAGTGCGCGCTCGCGCCACACGTCGATGTAAGATGCAATCGACGCCAGTTGCTTCCGTGCGGCCTGATCGTCCACCGGCACTAGGGCGCTGCGGGCCGCGGCGACGGTCATGGCCGTCAGCGTGTTGTGATGGCAGGAGACGCAGCCCGTCTTTTGCAAGAAACCGACGTCGGACCGCTGCAGGAGCGGAATCGTCCGCAACAAGGCGGCACGCACGGAGCCGGCCGGCTTCGGCGGCCTGTCCTGCACTGGGGACGCGTTGCCTGGCTTGGCGCCCGCTTTGACGAGCAAATCCACGAGGGGCGTCCGGCCGCGCTGCATGGCGAAATCGAGAGCGGTCTGGCCCGCCTTCGTCCTGGCGTTCGTATCGGCCCCGCGATCGATCAGAGCGGCCACGGTTTCCACGGGCAGGCTGTCCGAGTTGGCCAGGTCGATCAAAATGCTGCGGCCGCCAGGGCCCCCGGCGTTGACGTCGGCACCGCCATCGAGCAGCCGCTGGATCAGCTTCGCGTTGCCGAACCCCTCCGGATTGCCGAGCGGCGGACCAAGGGATGCGAGCGCCGTGCTCAGCGTGGCGCGGTCGGCCAACGGGATCAAGAGGTCCACACACCGGGCATCATTCGCATTGAGCGCAGCGATCAGTGGGAGAGGCCCCGCGCTCTTCACGTTCGCCCCGCGTTCGATCAGCAACCGCACAACGGCCTCATCACCGACCTCGGCCGCCTCGCGGAGTGGTGTCAACGGCCCCTTGTAACTGGGCGACTTGACTGATGGATCCGCGCCAGCGTCGAGCAGGATCGAGACGACGGCGAGGGAACCAAATCGGCTTGCCGCGATCGAAAGCGCGGTCCGGCCGTCGTCGGAGCGAGCATTGACATCGGCGCCACGCTGCAGCAACACACGCGTTTTTTCGAGGTCGTCGACCGCCCACATCAATGCCGACGCCCCGGCCTCATTGCGAACGTTGGGATCCGCGCCGTTATCCAGCAGGAGCCGGGCGGCATCGGCGTCGCCGTAGAGCACGGCATACATCAGCGGCGACGAACCGCCGGGCCCCTTGAGGCTGGCGATCCGGGGATCCTCGCGCAACATCGTCTGGAACGCCCGCTGATTGCCATCGCGGAGAAGCTCCATCATCCGCGCCGCTTTCGGATCTGGAGGCGATGCCGGGGTTTCTCCGGCCAGATCGTCGGGCCAGTTCGCTCCCTGGTCGATCCAGAGCTTGATGATGTGGAGCTGCTCTGGATCGAGCGGTCCGGTCGGAGGCATCTGCGGGCCGTACTGGTCTGTGGTGAGCCTGAGATAGAGCCGGCTCGCCCCGCTATTGCCGGGGCCGATCATGGTCATGGTCCCCCCGCGCAGGGCATCTCGCCGCCGGTCCAGCCGTAAGCCGTTCTTCTGCTGCTTCGGCCCGTGGCATTCATGGCAATGCGCCTTGAACAGCGGCTGAACGTCACGGCCGAATTCGATCGCGTCGTCGGCCCTGGCCGCCTGACCGGAAATCGCGCCTGTGAGAACGAGCGTCAGCGGCGTCGCCATCCAAGTCCTGGCCATGATTCATGCTCCTTCGCTCTGTGTTCCTACTTCGGAATCGTTGCAACTGGCGGCGTTGGCAGTCGTTTCCTTCTAGAAATCGGGTCATCGGCAGAAGGCGCTTGAATTTCAGCCGATTCTAACGGAAGCGACCTACGAAATCATCAGGGTGCCCATTTTTGAATTACGAGAATCTGAGACAAGCCAAGGGCTTGCATCGAACGTCGTCCAGCAATTTAGAGTGTCGCCCGGTTGAGCTGGTCTACGAGAAAACCGTATCCGCGCGGAAACTGCGCTGTCTGGACGCAAATCGCGTCGGCGAAGTCGTCGCCTTCTGATAGACGAGCAGCCTTTCGAAGGCGAACATGCTAAGTTGACCCGCGACGAAGAGAGTAGAGAGTAGAAGGAGACCGAGGAGAGGTGAGTCACTCATGTGCGTGAGCAACTCGTCTTTTTTCTACTCTCTACTTTCTCCCCTCTCCTCTCTATTCGCGAAGCGAATCGGGACAACAAGACACCGTTAGAACTTTTTCTGGGGGCCGTCAAGACGGTCGCGTCGCAGCTAGGTATTACAGGACAGGAATTTGCGGCAATTCTCGATTTGTTGTCCTCTGCGCAGCGGTCGTCATAATGATCGGAACGGAGTCGGGATGAGTGGGTCGATGTGACCGACGCGCGCATCGACGTAGTGCCGATGCGGCTGACGCTCGCGGACGATCAAGTGGATTGCATTCTGCGTGTCCGGCTATACTGGCTCGCGGACCTTTCTTCCCCGGGACACGGGTCATGTCAGACGTCACGCAGATCCTCTCCGCCATCGACCAGGGAGATCCCGCGGCGGCCGAACAGCTTCTGCCGCTCGTATACGACGAACTGCGCAAATTGGCCGCGGTTCGGCTGGCTCAGGAACGGCCCGGCCAGACGCTGCAGGCGACGGCGCTTGTGCACGAGGCGTACCTGCGGCTCGTTGATGGAGATCAGGCTCGGAATTGGAACAGCCGCGGGCATTTCTTCGGTGCCGCGGCTGAGGCGATGCGCCGTATTTTGCTGAATCATGCCCGCGACAAGGCAACTGCAAAGCGGGGCGCGGATTGGGGGCGCGTGACATTGGATGCCGTCGTTATGCCGGGCGGGGTTGACCCCGCCGAATTTATCGCCTTCAACGAGCTCTTCGAACAACTGGCGGCTCGGGATTCCCAAGCGGGCACGATCGCCAGACTCAGAATATTCGCCGGGCTGACCGTACCAGAAATCGCTGAGGTGCTTGGGATTGGAGCACGGACCGTGGACCGTCAATGGGCGTTCGCCCGAGCCTGGCTGCGGACCCACATTTCTGGCGCATAGCCACCTGGCGTCGGCCTCCAGATTCTCCGGAATTGTTGGCGCGATCAGGACGTCAACCGGGCACTGTATTGCATGACCTCGTGGAGCCGCAGGGAATGACCGACCATTTTGCAAAGATTCGAGACCATTTCCTGGTC
>DATGKC010000173.1:0-2131 GCA_035294845.1 Planctomycetaceae bacterium
GAGGTCGGTCATGAGCGTCGACCAGGCGGGATCGAGAACGTTCGAAAGCTGCTTGACGGCCTCGAAATTGTTCTGGTGCGTGTCCCAGTTTCCCTGTCCTCCCGAGAGGGTGACTTCGACGAACGGCACGTCGCGCTCGACCAGCCGCCGCGCCAAAAGGCAGCCCTGCCCGAACCGGTTTCTGCCATAGGCGTCGCGCAAGGCGGCAGGCTCGTCTTCGAGCTTGAAGGCCGACTTCGCCTGGGATTTCACCATTCTCACCGCCCGCTCGTAATTGGCGCGGTGGGCCGCCACCGATTCTCCCTTGTAGCGCACGTTGAATTCGTTTTGCACGAACTCAAGCAGATCGAATCGGGTTTGCAAGGTTTTCGAATCGGCGCCCTTGGAAGGGAGCAGGTTCTCGACCGACATGTTGGCTCGGGCCTGGGGATTGTCGCTGTCGCCCGTCACCACCAGCGGGGCGAACTGCGGCCCCAAAAACCCGGAGCCCGCGCTGGCGAATCGGAAGGGCGAAACGCTGACGAAATTCGGCAGCTCGTTGTCGGGCTTCCCCAATTCTTTGGAGATGATCGAGCCCAATTCGGGATAGCGCACCGCCTCTTGCTCGCGGTAGCCGGTGAGCATCATGTACGTCGCTTGCCCGTGATCGCCCTCTTTCGACGACATGCTGCGAATGATGGCCATATCTTTGGTGTGCGCCGCCAGCCCGGGCAGGTATTGGCTGATCTTGATGCCGGGGACGGCCGTATCGATAGCCTCGTAGGGACCTCCATTCTTGTGACCGGGTTTCAGGTCAAACGTCTCGAGCTGGCTGGGCCCCCCGGTCATCCACAACAGAATGCACGAACGCTGCCTGCCGCCTGAGGCCGCTTTGGCCAGTGAGCCAAGCCAGCCCGAGTACGACACGCCGAAAGCGCTCGCCAGGCTGATCTTGATCAGGTCGCGCCGCGTGAAGTCGCCGAAAAATGAACGGTTCATGATTTCGCTCCTGGGGGGTTAGCGGCTGAGAACGAATTCGGGGCTGTTGAGCAACGCCCAATAAATATCGGTATAGGCACGCCGGCGTTCGTCTTTGTCAGCCCGGCTGCTGACGTGCGAGAGCATCTTTTCGAGTTCCCTCGGCTCGGGCTTGCGCGTCAGTGCCGAGAGATACAGCGCCTCGACTTTCTGCTCCGCCTCGAGAAACGGCGCGTCGACCACCGCACGCAGCGTGCGGCTTTCATCGAGATCGGTGGCATTCGAAATGAGAATTCCGTTCATGATGACGAGCGCCTGCGGAATGCCCGCCTTGAACTGATCGGGGGCGTCGCTGAACGATTCATTGAGACGCTGCATGACCTCGCCCCCCTCTCCGTTGAAACGTGCATTCCGGTTGCTGCGGCCGACCGGAAGCATGAGCGCCTGCTCCAATGAGTCGAACACCTGCTCGGGCGTCAGCGTCTTGAGAGGCCGGTACGCCGACAGGGGAGAATCGGGTGCGGGCTTGTCGGCCGTAGCGCTCAGCCTCTGATAGACCCGGCTCTTGCAGATGCCCGTGATCAGCCATTGCAGGTCGAACTCGGCGTCGACGAACTGGCGCGCCAGGTCGTCCAGCACGAGGGCCCGCTCTTTGGCGGGGGCCTGGTCGAGATCGTCGACATGCGGAATCAACCCCTGCCCGCACAATTGCTGCCAGACCCGGTTGACCGCCGTGCCGGCGAAATACAGGTTGTCTTTCGACACCATCCAGTCGGCGAGCATGTCGCGCGGATACTTGTTTTCGGGGACTTCGGCCGGTCCTTCGCTCCACAGGAATCGCACCGGATATTCTTTGTCGCTCTCCATCGGTTTGATTCGGGCGAGCTTGGTGTCGGTGGGAGGCGCGTTCGCCTGCCCCAGATTGGCGCCGGCGAAGAACGCCGCCATGCCCCAGAAGTCTTCCTGGCGCCAATCGGCGAACGGGTGGTTGTGACATTTCGCGCAGCCGATGCGCACTCCCAGGAACACGCGGCTCAGCGAGCTGGCGGCGCTATCGGGCGTGTTGCCGACCGCCATGTAGAAGGCCATGGGCGAGCCGCCGCGCGCATTGGGCACCGCTCCGGGAAGCGGCGTGGCCGCCGCATTCGCTTTGGCGGTAATCACCTCGCGGGCG
>DATGKC010000174.1:0-6036 GCA_035294845.1 Planctomycetaceae bacterium
AGGTGCGGGTCAATCGACATACGAGAACTCGTTGCTGGCGAAAAGAAGCTGAATCAAATCGGTCCATGCCGTTGCCGCGTCGCGATCTTTATGCCGGTGGAGAAACTCGGCAGCGACGGAGGCTTCGTCACCATTGGGAGCGCGACCATACAACAGCCGGTAGGCCTGCTCCAACCTCGCCACGTCTAAAGCCGAATCGGCCAACAGCCGCTGCGTCAACTGGCCGGCCTGCAACTGCACGAACGGATGATTGAGAAAGAACAAAGCCTGGGGCGCGACAGCCGTCACGCTGCGTTTGGCGACCGACTGCTCGGGATCGGCCGCGTCGAACAGCGAAGGATAATACCCGCGGTTCCAGCGCGTCGTTTGGATGTAGAGCGATCGTCGCGGCGCCGTCAAGTCGGCCAGCGCCGGCCCGCCGCGAGTCGGATCGAGCCGGCCGGAGACGGCGAGCATCGCGTCGCGCAGCGACTCGGCCTCGAGTCGGCGCGGCACGAAACGCGCGAACAGGCGATTGTCAGGGTCGCGAGTGAGAAGGGACGGAGGCGCGTCCTGCTTGGCGGGTATGACCGAGGCCCGCTGATAGGCGGCCGAATTCATCATCAGGCGATGCAGCGACTTCACCGACCAGCCCGATTGAATGAATTCAATGGCCAGCCAATCCAAAAGCGCAGGGTGCGTCGGCTGTTCGCCCAGTTTTCCAAAATTGCTGGGCGTGCGGACGAGCGCTTCCCCGAAGTGCGCTTGCCAGACGCGATTGACCATGACGCGAGCCGTGAGCGGGTTACCGGGATGGGCAATCCATCGGGCCAGCTCCAGCCGCCCGCTCCCCTCGCGAATCGGCGGCTGGTCCGAGCCGGCAAAAAATTCGGGGAGCCTTCGCGGCACGACCGGCCCCAGCTTTGTGTAACTGCCGCGGATGTGAACCGCCACGTCTTGAATGCCCGTGAATGTCCCGCCGGGCGTGCCCCCGTCGCAGGCTCCCAGCGCCTTGGGCGGCTCTGGCAACAGCTCTTGTTGCAATGCTTCGCGTTCGCCGGCGAGCCGGGTCATGGCTGCCTGCGTCTCTTCGAGCGAGGACGTCGGCTCTTCAGCCGGCTTCGCGCCGGCCAGCGGCGACGACTTCTTTGCGGCCTGAAGCTTGTCGAGCTCGCTCTTAATCTGCGCCAGCCGGTCGAGCTGCTGCTGGCGGCGCACGATGTAGTCTTGCGGAACGAGCGGAGTACGCAAAAGAACCGTATGATCCCCTTTGGTGCCGACGTGTTCCAGCACGTGTGTGCTATAGAACATGCCCGCCAGCGCGTAATAGTCTTTGGTGCTGACGGGGTCGAACTTGTGATCGTGGCAGCGAGCGCATGCCAGCGTGAGGCCGAGAAACGCCTGTCCGATGACGTCGATTTGATCGTCGACAATGTCGCTGACGACTTTGTCTTTGTCGGCATCGCCGTTGTCCCACGCGCCGATGGCCAGAACCGTCGTCGCCACGAGGCCGTCTGTGTAAGGCGACTGGCCGTTGGGGCCACGCAGCTTGTCACCGGCGATCTGGTGCACGATGAACTGGTCGTATGGCAGATCGCGGTTGAACGACTCGACAACCCAATCGCGGTAACGCCAGGCTTCAAAAATCTCGAACTTCGCCGCCGAGCCGTGGGAGCCGGGCTTGTCTTCGAAATAGTCGGCGTAGCGAACCAGGTCAAGCCAATGCCGGCCCCACCGTTCGCCGTATTGAGGCGAGGCCAATAACCGATCGACGACTCGGCCAAACGCGCCGGGAGCATTGTCGTTGATGAAGGCTTCGATCTCATGGGGCGCGGGCGGCAGGCCGACCAGGTCGAACGTTGCCCGGCGAATCAGCGTCAATTTCGACGCTCGAGGAAAGGGCTTTACGCCCGCAGCCGCAATCTGTACCTCGAGGAACCGATCGATCGAATTCTCGATCGCCGCTTCTCGCGGGGCTGACGGCGGAACGACCGGTCGCAACGGCTGAAAAGACCACCATTGGCGCTGGTCGTCGGTCCAACCGGTTTGTCCGGCCGTGGCATGACCATTCGTCGCGGTCGGAGATTCGGGCCAAGGCACGCCGAGCTCGACCCAGCGCTTCAAAATGGCGATGTCACCGTCGGCCAGCTTGCCATCGGGAGGCATTTTCAAGTCGTCGGCGTATTCGATCGCCTTTATCAGCAAACTGTCTTCAGGCTTTCCCGCGACCGCCGCGGGCCCGTTGTCGCCCCCTTGCAGCACGGCCTCGCGCGACAGAAAGCGCAGGCTTCCCTTCGACTTTTTTTCGCCGTGGCATCCCTGGCACTTCTCGACCAGCAAGGGCCGCACTTTGCGCTCAAAGAATTCGTTGGCTTCCGTCGCCGCTGCTGGCTCGGCTGCCGGTGAAAAACGCGGGGAGATCGCCAGGCAAACCAATCCCAAGATCGCGAATTGCAGATTTCTCATGCGTTCAGTCAATCGCGCAGATATTTAGGTCAAATAAAATGCTAAGCATACGTTGGGCGGCCGTCAACGCCGCACGTTACCCTGAAACTGCAATCCAAAACGGCATGCAGCAGTTTGCCTAGAGTTATGGCGCTCCATTATTGGGCCGCATATGCGGTGGGCTATTCCCAAGCATTTTCGCTCGCCCGCGCAGGCATTCAGAGTATAATGGCGTTATGACATCGAAAACTCTGGAAGCTGTCGTCGAAGGGGACGTACTTCGTCCGCTCCAAAAGTTGGGATTGCCGGACCGGCAACACGTTCTCGTGACGATCGTTGCGCTGAAACAACAGGCCCACGATAGGGCAGGCTCCTGTTATGATCTTGCGCGCGATCTGGGAGTAATCGGGGTGGCCGACGACACGCCCCCCGATCTCAGCAGTAATCCTGCGCACATGGAGGGCTTCGGGACGCGATGAAGCCAGTGCTTATCGACACAGGCCCGCTGGTTGCCGTGCTCGCCAGGCGCGATCAGCATCAGGCACAGTGTGTCGAGGCCCTGAAGAATCTCTCGCCTCCCCTTCTCACGTGCTGGCCTGTCAATGCTCGCTGAAGTTGCGGCGACTTCGACCACGAATTCGGGAGCGCCGTCGAAGTAGCTAATTGCAACAGAGTTTTCCAGGCGGCATCTGTTCGAGTGGGCGACGATGACGCGTGCCGCGAACGAATTAAAATGTTCTCGGCCTGTTTTTCCCTGAATTGCTTTACGATGCCGCAATTCTCAATTGAATCGTTCGACGACGAGCGGCTTGAGCCGTACCGCGATCTCAAGCATGCGGCGCCCATGCAAGAGACGTTTATCGCGGAAGGCGAAAGGCTCGTGCTCAGGCTGCTGGAAGGCCCTTGCCGCACCGAATCGATTCTGTGCACGGCTGCGGCGTATGCGCGGCTTGCCGGGCGCTTTCCGGATGCGATTCCAGTCTATGTCGCCTCGACGGCGCTCATTTGCCGTCTGATCGGGTTTCGATTCCATCGAGGCGTGCTGGCATGCGGGCTGCGGCCGCCGGCACGAAGGCTGGAATCGTTGTGGCCGATCGATCGGCCTGGCGAAAGGTCGCTTCTGGTCATTTGCCCGCAGATCGGCGACCCGGCCAACCTGGGGACCATCATCCGCACGGCCGCCGCCTTTGGAGCGTCGGGCCTGGTCGCCAGCCGCACCGGGACCGATTTGTTCTCCCGCCGCGTCTTGCGAACGTCCATGGGGAGCGTGCTGCGGCTGCCAATCGTGCAAACCGACGACTGGCCGGCCGTCTTGGAATCGCTGCATCGGGCCGGCTTTGAGACGATCGCCACGGTCGTCGAACCCGGCGCAGCGCCGTTATCGACGCAATTGCTCCCCGCGAGGGCCGCCATTTTGCTGGGAAACGAAGCGACCGGTCTCCCGATCGAGCTGTCTGGTCGATGTCGCCGTCGCATCACCATCCCCATGGCCGGCGCGAGCTCGCTCAACGTCGCCGTGGCCGCGGGAATTGTTCTGCACCATTTCGCCAATGCGGCCGATGACTGATACAGCATCTCCGTCGCAGCACGAGATAGGGTATCAATCGGTCGAATTTCCAACGCCGGCCTGGGTTTCGACTTCAATTCGAGCGCCCGCGGTCTTAGAATCCGCTGTCGGCGCAAGACACAATCAGCAACTGCCCTGGGCAGATTTTCCTGAGGAGACGCGACATGAAGGGCGAACCAAAAATCATCGACGCTTTGAACGCCGGTTTAACGATCGAGCTGACGGCGATCAATCAGTATTTCTGCCAGGCCAAAATGTGCAAGAACTGGGGCTACTTCAAGCTGGCCGCGAAACATTACGAAGAATCGATGGGCGAGATGAAGCACGCCGAAAAGCTCATCGACCGGATTCTGTTTCTGGAAGGAGTTCCCGAAATCGCACGTTATGACGTCATCCGCGTCGGAACCGACATCAAGGAACAATTCGAAAACGATCTGGTGCTCGAGACCCGTGGCGTCAAGGCCTATAACGAATCCATCGAGCTGTGCACGAAGCTGAAGGACCACGGCAGCCGCGAGCTGCTCGACGGAATTCTTGTAGAGTCCGAAGAGCACGTCGATTGGCTCGAAACGCAGTTGTCGCTGATTGGCGAAGTGGGTTTGCAACTCTATTTGCAACACCAGATCGGCGAGGGGACAGGCGAAGAGTAGCCCGCCCTGGTCACCACTGACGTTCGTGGCCGCGAGACGCGGCTGTCGCCCAATGTGCCAAAATCAGCATGCAGGGACGGCTTGGCTTGATTTTCGCAAAAGCTCGCGAAGTCGAGCGTGGCAGGCGGTGCATCCGGAGCCTGCTCCTGTCTCGCGGCACACCTCTTTCAGCGTTGACAACCCACAAATCGCGACCGCGTCGGCGACCGTGCTTTCGCTCACGCCCAGGCAGTGACAAATGATGGCGTCGGGGCAGTCGGTGGTTGAATGAGTTCGGCTAAGAATCTGCATGGCGAGAGGCGGGGCGACTTTTCTGGGCTCTTACTGCGTCTTTTCGCTCAAAGCGCGGTGTTTCTGAGAATGAGTCTCAGTTTCTATATTCGATTATTCGCGATCCGACCGTGGCTGTCAAGCTGGAATCCAAGCCGGCCGCAGGGAAATTCATTTTCGCACTCCAGTTCTCGCATAACGCATCGGCGTGGGTTGATTCCGTAAGCGGAATCCGCGACTGTAGCATTTGGACTGCCGGACTGCCGGGGCTTAAGAAAAACCTGAATTCCGCCTGAGGGGTTTCTGATGCATGTCGGTTTCATCAGCGATGAGCGATTCGTCGCGATTCCCGATGTTCTGATCGAGTTTGATAATGGGCACGAGTCGGTGGAGGCCCGCTCGCGCGCGTCGGGGGCGATTTACGCCGACGTGCCGCCCGGCGAATACCACGTCACGCTGAACAAGCCCGGCTTTGGCGGGAAGCGAGTCACGATGGCGGTTCGCGAGGGAATGCCCTACCACTTTCGTTTGCTGTCCGATTGCCTTCTGGGCTATCCCTGGCCGAAATGGGTCAAAGCGGGCGAACAATCTGAGTTCCGAGTTCATTCGCCGGAAGCTTACGAGCTGGAACTGTGGCGGTATGGCTGGAAAAAAGAGCTCGTTCGAAAACTCGGCTGGTACGACGAACACGGTCCGCGGGCGACCGTGCAGATCACTCCCGACGGTGATTATTCGCGCTCGGGCGCCGAATGGAACAAATTCGGCTATGCCAACCCAGCGCTCAAGCAGTTTGTCACCGCCCCCGATCGGTCGGGACTGTATTACTTTCATGCGCGAACGAAGTCGGGGCTATTCTGCTCGTTTCCCTGGGTCGTCGCGCCGGCCAAACCCAGGCACAAGCTGGCCGTGCTCGCCTCGAACATCACGTGGAACGCCTACAATGCCTTTGGCGGCCGCAGCAACTACATTAATACCGACCGGCTCCCAGACGTACCAACCGTCAACGCGCGGCAGGAGCTGGATCGATACACCGACGCCGAGTACGTGAATTACGGCGTCGACGAATATGCGCCGCTCTCGTTCGAGCGGCCGGAGCTCATTAACTTCGTTCCCGAGCACGAAGTC
>DATGKC010000175.1:0-2415 GCA_035294845.1 Planctomycetaceae bacterium
CGCACTTCGGTGTAGGTCCGAATGGCCTCGACAAAGTCGCCGCTCAATTGTGCGAGCCGTGCCCGCATTTGCTGCCCGGCCGTCGTTCGCACGTTGACGTGCACGTCCGGATGTTGCTCTTTGTCGCCGGCCGGATCCTGCGTCGCTTCCCTTTCGACCAGGTGCGTCTTGCCGGTCGAGGGATTCGTGACGACGTTCTTGTAGGCCCCAAATGGCCTCATCAGCCCGGTCAGCGCGTCTTCTTCCGACTGCGACATCTGCACATGACGCGCCAGCCGCGTTTCGGGATAGCTCCACAGCCGCATGTCGGCCGAGCTCCAGAACTCGCCCCCTGCTTTGGCAACGCGGCTCCAAATTCCGGGCGAACCGTCTTTTCCATTCTCGAGCGGATCGGCGATGACCAGCGCGCGATCGCCGACGAACTGCGCTTGCAAAGCCTGCATCCGTCCGCTCCAGAACGATGTGTCGCCTGCGATGGCGACGATCGGGCGGGCGACGTCTTCGGCGCGAATCGGGTAAGGCCGTGGCCCCGTGCCGAGCTGCTGGAAAACCGTCGAATCGGTCGCGGCTTCGACGAGCGTCACCGGCCCCTCCGGCGGCTTCCGGCCGTCGGCGCCGCTTTTCTTCGGGATCGCGACTCCTGATTGCGGGTCGAAAAGAAAGACCTGATCATCCAGCAGCACGCCCACGAGAAAGGGCTCGCCTTCAGAACCGATTTCGCGGTTTACATCTGCCGACGCCGGGAAGATCAAGACCGCGTCGATCCGCATTTGCCGCAGCACATTGATGAAAATCCATGCGCGGTCCTGGGCCGTTCCCTTCCCCAAGAGGTAAATCTCGTAGGGCGTAAGCGGCAGCTCGCGCGAGGCTTCTGAGATCAATCCCACCGACCGCACGACGTGGCCGAACAGATGCGTGATTTTTTCCAACTCGTTTTGCGTATTGCCGACGGCATACCGGGCGATCGCCCGCTCCAGCAGGCAATCGCGCAAGTGCTCGCCATCACGCGGACCAAATCTCCGTTCGGACAGCGCCTTGATTTGTTCGCTCGAACACAGCTTTTCGACCTCCGGCGGCAGAGCAGGGCGCGCCGCCTCGTCTTCCGGTCCGCACAAGCGCTGCCAGTCGTTGAGGCGCGCCACGCCGTCGCGAACCGCCGTTGTCCGGCCCAGCCGCTGGAGTTGAAAAATGTCGTCGATGCTCGCAAGCACCGGTTCGCATTGATTCTGCGCCTCTTCTTGAGCCGGCAGAGCCTTGCTGGCCGTCCCCGAAGCCTGCTGGTTCCCTGCCGGTTTATCCTGGCAGCCGGCAGCGAACAGCATCGCTACGACGGCCGGATTCAGCAGCCACCGCAAATTCGTCACGCTCACGGCGGCAATCTGCCGGCTTTTTTCACGTGTCGCCGACCGCGAGAGAGCGGCCATTCTGAGATCACCGATTGAGTCGCTCGCCATCAATTCCCCTTATCGTTGCCGCCGCCGTCAACTTCCCCGGCTTCGAGCGCGGCGCGCAGCCGCAGCAATTGCCGAATGAGCGCAGGCAAATCGTCCAGCCGGATCATGTTCGGGCCGTCGCTTCGCGCCCGTTCGGGCTCGGGATGCGTTTCGAAGAATACGCCGTCGCATCCGCAGGCCACGGCGGCCCGCGCCAAAAACGACACCATTTCCCGCTGGCCGCCGGTTGTCTCGCCCCCAGTCGTCAAACCCCCGGGGAGCTGCACGCTGTGCGTGGCGTCGAAAATGACCGGAGCGCCCAAGCCCTGCATCGTCGGAATGGCCCGCATATCGTTGATCAATCGCCCATAGCCAAACGTCGTGCCCCGCTCGGTGAGCAGCACGCGCGGGTTGCCGAACGCCTCGCATTTCTTGACGACGTGCAGCATGTCTTCGGGCGCCGAAAACTGCGGTTTCTTGACGTTGACAACGCCACCGGTTCGCGCGGTGGCTTTGGCGATGGCCCCCACGAGATCGGTCTGGCGGGCGAGAAACGCCGGCACTTGCAGTATGTCGCAGACTTCCGCCGCCGGCGCCGCCTGATGGGGCTCATGCACGTCGGTGAGCAAGGGAAGCCCCGTGGCGGCTTTGACCTTGGCCAGGATTTCGAGTCCCGCCGCGAGACCCGGCCCGCGAAAGCTGTCGATGCTGGTGCGGTTGGCTTTGTCAAAACTCGATTTGAATACGATGGGAATGCGGGAGCGTGCTGCCAATTCTGCCAGCCGCCGCGCCACTTCCAGAACGAGCCCTTCCGACTCGATCACGCACGGACCGGCGATCACGAGCAGCGGCTCTCCCTTGCCGCAACGATAAGGCCCGATGGAAACCGGATTGGCCGGCATAAGTCATCCTGTCGTATGGCGCGTCAAACGGCGGGCGCCAAAACCTCGAGCGCCGCCGGCAGTACGGCGACCTCTGCGGG
>DATGKC010000176.1:0-17294 GCA_035294845.1 Planctomycetaceae bacterium
CCTGGTCTCATGAACTGAACATTGGCGATCCTCACAACGGGATACGCCGTCTACATGCAGTATCCAGGAGGACCACTCTTTCATGAAATCAGGCCGCGTGCGCAGCACCGGCCGGGTCGCGCAGCGACAAGAGGCCGCGCCCTGTGCATTCGTTTACTGATCGCGGCACCCCGGTTCAAATCGGCTACATTTCACGCGATTGCAAATTGGTGGCGCGCGGGACCGCATAATTGCGGAAAGATCATCCTGCCAGCGAGCGCGAATGGCGCGGCCTCTTGTTCCTGCAGAACCCGCCCGCCCTTCGGGACGGACGGGCCACCCGAATGGGCGGCCGGCGGCTCTTTGTTACGCCTTCAGCAGCGAATCGACCGCGGCCAGCAGATCGCGCATTTCGAACGGCTTTTTGAGAAACATGTCGGCCCCCTTGTCGCGGGCGATCTGTTCGTGTCGCGATTCTTCGTTCGCCGTGACGACCACGATTCGCGGGCCGCCGGGGCCGCGATGGCCGAGGCGATCGAGCACGCCGAAGCCGCTGCGGCGGGGCATCATCACGTCGAGCACGATGAGATCGGGCGATTCGCGCTCGGCCCGTTTCAAGCCCTCGCTGCCGTCCTGGGCGGTGAACACCTCGTAGCCGTGCTTTTCGAGCATCATCCGCGTGGCTTCGAGAAACTGCCGGTCGTCGTCGACGACAAGCACGCGCTGGTTTTTTCGGTCGTCCATAGCAGGGCCTCCCGTCAACGGTAGTTCATCTTTGGCAACGCGGCGATGAAAAAAATCGGCGCTCGACAAGAAATCGCCCGCCGGAAGAAGCCCTTCATTCCGGCCAATCGGGTGGCGCCATGAATTATACCCGCGCGGCGGAGAAGGGTGGTAGCGAAGTGTGAGACCGGCGATTCGTTTTCCAATTCGCGCGCGGGTTTGCTAGACTCGGGATTTGCCGATTGGAGCGCCTTTATCAACTCGAATTCGAACGGAAGCTATCCCGTGTCTGCAACGGCCGTGATCGGACTGCAATGGGGCGACGAGGCCAAAGGGAAAATCGTCGATCTCCTGACCGACCAGCACGATATCGTCGTGCGCTACCAGGGAGGGCACAACGCGGGCCACACCGTCGTTTGCAACGGAGAGACCTACAAGCTCTCGCTGCTCCCCGTGGGGCTTTTGCGCCCTGGAATCGTCTCGGTCATCGCCACGGGCGTCGTCATTAACCCGCAGGCGCTTTTGGGCGAGATCGACCAGCTCCGCGCGCGGCAAATTCACGTGGGCGAAAACCTGCTCATCAGCGATCGGGCTCACGTCATTTTTCCCTACCACGTCGCCGAAGAGGCCGTGTTGGAAGAGAGCCGCGGCGACGACGCCATCGGCACCACGCGGCGGGGCATCGGCACGTGCTATCGCGACAAGGCGGGGCGGACGCACGCCATCCGCATGGGCGATTTGTATCACGTCGATTCGTTCGGGGCGCGGCTGAATGACATCGTCGCCCAGAAAAACATGCTGCTGCGCGCGCTGTCCCCCGCTTTTGCCCCCCTCGACGCCGGAAAGATCGCCAAAGAGTACCTGGGTTACGCCCGCGCTCTGGAAACGCACGTCACCGACACGACGAGCTATCTGCACCGGGCCCTGGCGGCCGGTAAGCGGCTCTTGTTCGAGGGAGCGCAGGGAAGCCTGTTGGACCTCGACCACGGCACTTTTCCTTATGTCACCAGCTCCAGCAGCTCGGGTTGCGGCATCCACTCGGGCAGCGGCGTCCCCGAGCGCAATTTGTCGCGAATGATCGGCGTCATCAAAGCTTACACGACTCGCGTGGGGGGAGGGCCCTTTCCCACCGAGCTCAAGAACGAAGTCGGCGAGCACATTCGCACGGTGGGCCGCGAATTCGGCACCGTCACGGGGCGTCCGCGGCGTTGCGGGTGGTTCGACGCCGTGGCCGCCGGTTATGGGGCCCGCATCAGCGGGATCGACGGGCTGGCCGTAATGCTGCTGGACGTTTTGGGCCAGCTCGACGAGATCAATATTTGCACGGCCTATGAGATCGGGGGAACGCGGACGGCCGATTTTCCCTCGCACGTCGAAGACCTGGCGCGGGCGCGTCCTGTTTACCGCACGCTGCCGGGTTGGAAGTGCGATATTTCGCAGGTGCGGAGCCTGGCCGGGTTCCCGAAGCAGACGCGGGCCTATCTCGACGCGCTGTCGGAGCTGATCGGAAAACCGATCGAAATCATCTCGGTCGGCCCCGACCGCGAACAAACCGTTTTTTGCTCCAAGTGTTGACTCGCCGGCAAACGGGCGAATCGGCCAGGCGAATGATCTCGCGGCCGCAGCGATGGAAATGAAGTTGTGGGGCCCGCGCGATCTATGCCTCGATTTCAGACGATCCGCCGCTCGCCCACGGAAAGCCGGCTGGCGATTCGCTTCATTGCCGTGGCGGGGGGAGTGTACGCCGCGGCCGGCGGGATCGCGCTGGCACTGATCCTCTTTTTGCCGCCTTCCAACACGCCGGGCGAAGTCGTCTTTCCGGCCGCGTTCTGGATCACGTCGGCGCTTTTGGCCGTGGGCAGCGGCGCGCTGCAGCACGCCCTGTGGTGCGTGCGACTGGAGCGGCAGAAGCGCTTTCGGAGGAGCCTGGTCGTGGCACTTGTCGCGGGAACGTTATTTGTGGGGATTCAAACCTACGGGCTTTCGTGCTTGGTGCGACACCAAGTCCCCGATGAAGCGCAGACCGGCGCCAACGCCCCCATCACGGTGCTGGCGGCGCTGCACGCCATGCATTTTGCGCTGGCGCTGTTGTTTCTCGTGTGGGTCACGCTGAACGCATGGGCCGACCGTTACGACCATGAATACTCGTGGGGAGTCGCCGTCTGCGCCGCGTTCTGGCACGCGCTGGGCATCGTCTGGCTGTGCATTCTCATCGTCTTTGCGATCGCGTGCGAGCACGGCTGAGTTGCGTTAAGATGTAGACCTCGTGACAACCGCCTCGATTCACCCGTTCCAAGGAGAAGAATGATGAGACGCTTCCATTTCCTGGCCGTTGCCGGATTGTGCGTGGCCCTGGCGACGGCGCATGCGGAGGACAAAGCCGTGGTAAAGGAAGGCGATAAGGCCCCGGATTTCAAGTTGAAAGGCTCGGACGGAAAAGAGTATTCGCTCAAGCAATTCGCGGGAAAGCAGGCCGTCGTGCTGGCCTGGTTCCCGAAAGCATTCACGGGGGGCTGCACGAAAGAATGCAAATCTATGCGCGAAAACGGCGAGAAGATTCGCCATTTCGACGTGGCCTACTTCACAGCCAGTTGCGATGACGCCGACACGAATAAGAAGTTCGCCGAATCGCTCAAGCTCGATTACCCGATCCTCAGCGATCCCGAAAAGAGCGTGGCCCGCGCCTATGGCGTGGTGCACGAGGGAAGAGACGTTCCCGAGCGCTGGACTTTCTACATCGACAAGCAAGGCGTCGTGAAGTTCATCGACAAGGGCGTGAAGACCGACAGCCACGGGGATGACATCGCCAAAAAGCTCGATGAGCTGGGCGTGGCCAAGAAAAAGACGTGATGGTCTCGCGGCTCAAGCACATTCTGGAAATGATCCGGTTCAGCCACACGCTGTTCGCGCTTCCTTTTGCGCTTTTGGGAGCGTGCCTGGCGTGGCGGCTGAATTTTCGTGACGGACTCCCCTTTCGTTGGCAGGATCTGGCCGGCATTCTCTTCTGCATGGTCTTTGCGCGGTCGGCCGCGATGGCCTTCAACCGTCTGGTCGACCGCCGGCTCGACGCCGAAAACCCGCGGACGGCAGGCAGGCATTTGCCGGCGGGCCTATTGAGTTCGCCGAACGTTGTCGTCTTTTGCATTGCCTGCGCAGTCGGGTTCATCGCGTCGACGCTCTTGTTTCTGCCCAATCGCTGGCCGCTCTATTTGTCTGTGCCCGTTTTGGCATTTCTGTGCGGGTATTCGTACGCCAAGCGGTTTACGGCTTTGTGCCATTACTGGCTGGGGGCCGCGCTCAGCCTGTCGCCGATCGCCGCCTGGATCGCGCTTCGCGGCGAATTGGCCTGGCCGCCGGTGCTATTGGCCGGAGCGGTCTTTTTTTGGGTCGGCGGATTCGACATCATCTACGCCTGCCAGGACGCCGAGTTCGACGTCCGGCGCGGCCTGTTCAGCATTCCCGCGCGATTTGGCGTCAAGACGGCGCTCCGGCTGGCGCTCGCCAGCCACATTCTCATGCTGGCCTCTCTGGCGGGAATGTCGTGGACGGCCGAATTGGGCTGGGTCTTTTCGGCTGGGGTCGCGATCGTGGCCATTTTACTGGCTTACGAACATTGGCTCGTCCGTCCCGATGATCTGGCGCGCGTCAACCTGGCCTTCTTCCATGTCAACGCGGTGATCAGCGTGGGTCTTTTGGCGGTGGCGCTTGCCGATATCTGGCTGGTCCGCTCGTAGCGCCGGCCTCCAATCCATCAGGCTCGATCATGAACAGTCCCGGACCGCATCAGACCGCCGAGTGCTTGCGGCTTGGTGCGGCGCGCGATGGCGGAATGTCGTGGAAATTCTGGGGACCTTATCTTTCAGAACGTCAATGGGGCACGGTCCGCGAAGATTACAGCCCGCACGGCGACGCCTGGGAATATTTTCCGCACGAGATGTCGCGAAGCCGCGCCTACCGCTGGGGCGAAGACGGCATCGCCGGCCTGTGTGACTCGCAGTGCCGGTTGTGCTTGTCAGTCGTTCTCTGGAACGAACGCGATCCTTTCTTGAAAGAGCGGCTGTTCGGGCTGACGAACCGCGAAGGAAACCACGGCGAAGACGTCAAAGAGCTCTACTACTACCTCGATGCGACCCCCACGCATTCGTATTTGAAGATGCTGTATAAGTATCCGCAGCGCGCCTTTCCCTATGCCGAGCTGCTGGCCGAAAATGGCCGGCGATCGCGGAGCGATCCCGAATTCGAGCTGCTCGACACGGGGCTGTTTGATGACGACCGCTACTTCGACGTGTTCGTGGAATATGCCAAAGCCGCCCCCGACGACATCTTGATGCGCATTACAGTGCACAATCGCGGTCCCGAGGCAGCGACCATCCACATTCTGCCGCAGCTCTGGTTTCGAAACACCTGGTCATGGAATGCGAACACCCTCGCCAAGCCGGCTTTGTCTCTCGGCGAGGGAGGCTGCATCGAGGCCGTCCATCCGCGACTGGGTCGTTATCGCCTTTTTGCCGACCAGTCGCCGCCGATTCTCTTCTGCGAAAACGAAACCAACCGCCGGCGGCTCTTTGGCGTCGAAACCGAAGCGGGGCATTTCAAGGACGCATTTCACGATTATCTCGTAGACGGACAAAGCCGGGCGGTTGCGAACGGGAAGGGGACGAAAGCCGCCGCGCATTACGGTGAGCGCGTGCCGGCCGGAAAATCGGTCGAGCTGCGAGCGCGGTTGACGCGCGGCTCCTTGCAAAACCCCTTTTTCGATTTCGTGAAAATCTTCGAGACGCGTCGCCGCGAAGCCGATGAATTCTTCGCCGAGCTGCAAGAGGAGATCGCCGATCCCGACGCGCGGCTGGTTCAGAGGCAAGCTCTGGCGGGGATGATCTGGTGCAAACAATTCTTCGATTACGATGTCGCCGTATGGATCGATGGCGACGTGGCGCAGCCTCCGCCCCCGTTGGAACGGCGCACCGGCCGCAATCATGACTGGCGGCACCTCAACAACGCCGACGTGATCTCGATGCCCGATAAGTGGGAATACCCCTGGTATGCGGCTTGGGACCTGGCGTTCCATTGCATCCCGCTCTCGCTGATCGACTCGGCATTCGCCAAGTCGCAGCTTTTATTGCTCACTCGCGAGTGGTACATGCACCCCAACGGGCAGCTTCCCGCTTATGAGTGGAACTTCAGCGACGTGAATCCGCCGGTGCACGCCTGGGCCGCGTGGCGCGTGTTCCAGATCGACCGCAAGCAGCGCGGCGATTCGGGCGATCTCGATTTCCTGGAGCGCGTGTTCCACAAACTGATGCTCAATTTCACCTGGTGGGTCAACCGCAAGGACGCACAGGGGCGCAATATCTTTCAGGGGGGCTTTCTGGGACTCGACAATATCGGCGTGTTCGACCGCAGCTCGCCGCTCCAGGCGGGCGAATACATCAACCAGGCCGACGGCACGAGTTGGATGGCGATGTATTGCCTCAACCTCATGCGCATCGCCCTGGAGCTGGCGTTGGAAAATCACGTCTACGAAGACATCGCCACCAAGTTCTTCGAACATTTCCTGGGCATTGCCGAAGCCATGACGAGCATGGGAGGCGGCAACGTCGGTTCGGGCCTGTGGGACGAAGAAGACCAGTTCTACTACGACTCGCTGCAGCTTACGCACGGCCGGCCAATCTCGCTCAAAGTCCGCTCGATGGTGGGCCTGATCCCGTTATTCGCCGTCGAGACGCTGGAACCGGCCATGCTCGAGCGGTTGCCCGATTTCAAACGCAGGCTGGAATGGGTTTTGAAGAACCGGCCCGAGATGGCCCGCCTCGTTTCGCGCTGGAATGAACCGGGCGTGGGAGAACGGCGGCTGCTCTCGCTCTTGCGGGGCAGCCGCATGAAAAAACTGCTCAAGCGGATGCTCGATGAATCCGAATTCCTGTCGGACTACGGCGTGCGCGCCCTTTCGAAATATCACGCCGCGCATCCCTATGAGTTTTCGTGCAACAGCGAGAGCCTGCGCGTGGCCTATCAGCCGGGGGAATCCGAGATCGACATGTTCGGCGGGAATTCGAACTGGCGCGGCCCGATCTGGCTTCCGGTGAATTTTTTGATCATCGAGTCGCTTCAGAAGTTTCATCATTACTACGGCGACGATTTCAAGATCGAATGCCCGACCGGCTCGGGCCGGTTCTTGACGATCGACGGCGTGGCGCAGCACCTGCAAGAGCGCCTCACGCGGCTCTTCTTGCGCGACGCAGCGGGGCGCCGGGCGGCCTTCGGCGATCATCCGAAATTGCAGCACGACCCCCACTTTCGCGATTACATTTTGTTCTACGAATACTTTCACGGCGAGACGGGGCGCGGCGCCGGCGCCTCGCACCAGACCGGTTGGACGGGCCTTGTCGCCAAGCTGCTCCAGCCGCGCCGCGCGGAATCGTCGGCGGCACTCCCAGCCGATGGGCGGGCCGCCACACCGGTTTGAGCCGAGCGGGTCTGGATCGTGCCCGACAATGCCTGCTGCGGCTTGCATTGACGGAACCGCTGTTCGAGCGATGGCCCCGCGGGGTGCGCGCTCGCGGTCGGAATTGCGCGTGACCCGCAATTTCCGGGGCCATCGTTTGGCGGTATCGAAGCTGATCTCCGTCAACGTTTGGAGCTTCTCGAGACAAACAAAGTCTTGCTTGGCTTGCGCCACTCTGACCCCGCCACACGCCGTTAGTTCGGCGGAGGCGGAGGGACCGCCAGACGCGCGGCAAATTGCGGCACTTGTCCGGCGGGGGTCCAATTGGCAATGCCGGCGCTCCACAGCATGGTGGCGGCGTTCACCTGACCGGCCGCGATTCCTTCGGCAATCTGAGCCGCGGTGAACGGTCCTTGCGTCTGACCTCCGACGGCGATATGCCAGGCATCGACAGGCGGCGGAGGCGGCGCAGAAGCTCCCCCCGGCAAGGCGCGGCCCAGGTTTTGCGCGACATTGGTGGCCATCGCAAAACCCATCCCCAATCCCAACCCTTCGCCCGCGCCCCCCGCGGGGTTCGCGGCGGCGGTCGTGAGCGCCTCCCCCATCTGGTATTGCTGGAATTTATTCATGTCGCCGATCACTCCCATCTTCGTCCGCGTATCGAGCGCCTTTTCGACGTCTTCGGGGAATGAAATGTTCACGATGAACAATTGCGGCACGTCCAGGCCGTACTCGTCGTCAACCCGCTCGCAGACGAATTTGCGAAGCTGCTCCGACATTTCGCGGTAATTGGCGGCCAGATCGAGCGCGGCCACTTTCGCTTCGCCGAGCATGTCGGCAAAGGCCGTGTTGATGATCGAGCGCATCAGCTCGCTGACTTCATCGGCCTCGACGACGCCGTCGGTTCCAACGAGCTCTTTGAGCAGCGCCTTCGGTTCGGTCGCCTTAAGCGCGTATGTTCCAAAAGCCCGCAGCCTGATCGGCCCGAAATCAGCGTCCCGAAGCATGATGGGATTGGGGGTCCCCCATTTGAGATCGGTGATCTGCCGCGTGCTGATAAAATACACCTCGGAGCGGAACGGGCTGTTAAAGCCATACTTCCAGCCCTGGAGGGTCGACAGGATCGGAAGATTGTCGGTCTTGAGGGAATAATTGCCCGGCTCGAAGACGTCGGCGATCTGCCCCCGATGGACGAAAATCGCCAATTGGCCCGGGCGAACGATAAGCTGCGCGCCGTTTTTGATTTCATTCTGGTAGCGGGGGAACCGCCAAACAAGAGTGTGGCGGTCGTCGTCGATCCATTCGATAATGTCGACGAGTTCGCCGCGAAGTTTGTCGAGCAGCCCCATGGAAACCTCCTATCGAAACGGCGGGAAAGAAGACGGCGTTGCAATCTCAGAACAGGCTGCCAAATCGCAACGATTGTATTCTTGACAAATCGCGGGAATCAAGCTGGTCAACCGATCGAATCGCAAGTGGTCATGAAAAGTGAAAGGCAAGCGACAGTTCGTGCGAAAACCCCGGTGGGCGCATGCCGTTACGACCGGATGATCTAGGCAAACAACAACCGGAAATGCTAATCTTCGCCCGCGTCAAGCCGCATCGACCATCAAGCGGTACGGGGTTTGCACCGCCTGTCGTTTTCTCGACTCACGCTGTACAACGATTGCCGGGTATCCTTGGATCACGCCACTGGATGAATTTCGAGGTTAGTGAATGAACCGATTCGCTCGACATCCCAACCCCGCGCCGCGGCGCGTCAAACCGGGGCTCGGTCCGGCGTGGCTCTTCGCTCTGGCCATCGGCCTGTTGTGGGGAGAGGCCGGTCTGGCAGAGGACGCGCCTCTCGCTTCGCGACGCCGTCCATCGCGCTCCAAACCGGCCGTCGCTCCCGAGGCCGCGGATGTCGGCAAGCCCGACAATCGGAAGGAAAAAGAGCTTCCCGCGCTCACCCTTCAGGACGTGATGAAGTTCGCCGAACCGAGCCTGGCCGCGCAGCGCGAGATCAAAGACTACACCGCCGTCTTCACCAAGAAAGAGCTGATCAAAGGTCGGATGTTGACGCAGGTCATGGATATGAAGTTTCGCACCAAGCCGTTCAGCGTGTACTTCAAATACCGCTCGGGCGCCGAGGCGGGCCGCCAGGCGATCTATGTCGAAGGAAAAAACGCCAACAATCTGGTGGTAAAGGAAGTCGGTCTCAAGGCGATTGCGGGGACGATGCATTTGCGGCTCGATAATCCCCTGGTGACGGCAGAGAATCATTATCCTGTGACGACTGTGGGAATCGCCAACATGCTCAACGAAGCGATGGCGGCCTGGGTGCATGAAAGCAAGATGGAGGGAACCGACATCGACGTAAAATTCTTCCCCAACGCCAAGTTGGGAGAAGTCCCCTGCCAGGCATTTCAGGTGACGCACAAGATCCATCAGCGCGACTTGAAGTTCCATATCGGCCGCGTTTACTTCGACAAAGAAACGAAGCTGCTGGTGCGGGCCGAACGCTTCGGCTGGCCGCGGCATGCGGGCGAAAAAGCTCCCCTCGTCGAAGATTACATCTACAGCAACGTGAAGACGAACGTGGGGCTCACCGACGCCGATTTCGATCCGGCGAGGTATGGGTTCTGACGCTGGCCGCGCGCTTTCTTGTCGAACGGCCGCTCGAAACGGGTTATGATGGCGCTAGGGCCTTTATGCCTTTATTGAGCGGACGCGGCCGAAGGCTGCTACCCAAGCGAAATCCGCGGTCATTCATTTTCCTATAGAATCGGTGGTTGCGAATGAAGGCGGCTCTGGGTTTTTCGTGGTTGACTTTGGCGCTCGTTGTCGTGTCGGCCAGTCTGGCGACGGCGGAAGAACGCCCTTCAAAGCCGGCGCGCGAATTCGTCGATATTCCGGCGCGGGGAACAATTCGTTTCGAGACCAGCCAGGCCGAAGACGCTGTCCCCGAGCATTTTCGGCTCCAGCCGCACGAGTTTGAATTTGAAACGCGATTCCTCCAGTCCGGCGGGAAATTCCGGCTGCTGCGGCTCACCTACCCGTCGCCCGTGATCACCGAAATCGCCGAAAACAACACGGTTCACGCCGAGTATTTTCAACCGGCCGGCGCCGGCCCTTTTCCAGCCTGCGTCGTGCTGCACATTTTGGGTGGAGATTTCGTGCTGGCCGAAACGGTGGCCGCACACTTGGCACGGCAAGGCATCGCGGCGCTGTTCGTCAAAATGCCCTATTACGGCCCGCGCCGCCGCAAAGACTCGTCCAAGCGCATGATCTCTGAAGACCCCCGCGAAACAGTCGCCGGGATGACTCAGGCCGTCCTGGACATCCGCCGCGCGACGACTTGGCTGGCGGCGCAAAAGGAAGTCGATCCCGAACGGCTCGGCATCACGGGAATCAGCCTGGGAGGCATCATGTCGGCCCTGGCCGCCACCGGCGAGCCGCGGCTTAAAAACGTGGCCGTCGTCCTCGGGGGCGGAAATTTCGCCGAATTGGTGTGGTCGAACGAGACGCAGCGCGCGGCCCGGTTCCGCGAGAAATGGACGGCCGCAGGAGGAACACGCGAGTCCTTCGGCGACGTGGTCGGGAAAGTCGACCCGGCGGCGTACGGACACTTGCTCAAGGGACGCCGCGTGCTGATGGTCGCCGCGAAAAACGACGAGATCATTCCGCCCGCCAGCGCCACCGCCCTGTGGGAGTCGATTGGGCGCGAGCCGGAGCTGGTTTGGCTCGACGCGGGACACTACTCGGCGATCAAGTATCTGCCGCGAGAGCTCGTGCGGCTGGACATGTTCTTCAATGCAAAGGCCCCGTGATCGGCTTCGAATGTAAATGACCGATCACTTGTTCTTCCGCACGAATTGGCCGCCGCGGACCTTCATGGCCAGGCTGTAGACCTGTTCCGAGCAGGTGAGATAGAGCGTCTTGCCCTCCGGGCCGCCGAACGTGACGTTGGAACAGAACTCGGGGATGGCGATCAATCCCAGCGAATTGCCGAACTTGTCGACCACCCATACGCCGCCGCTTCCTGAGAGATAAAGTCGGCCATGTTCGTCGATGCTCATGCCATCCGGCGGCGTTCTTTTTTCCTTGGGGACCGGAGGATCGAAAAACAGCCGGCCGGGGCCGACCGTGCCGTCGGACGAAATCGGGTAGGCCCTCCAGTTCATCGGCCCATCGTCGGCGACATACAACGTCCGGCCGTCGTTTGAGACCTTAAGGCCATTTGTGACGCGCATGTCCTCGATGATCTTCTTGACCTCTCCTTTGGCCGGGATGACGTAGACGGCGCTGGTTTGCCCCTTGTCGAAATCGGGATCGGTGAAATACACGTCGCCGTTGGGACTTTGAGCCACATCGTTGGGCTGATGCAGGGTCTGGTCGTCGAGAAGCACTTTTTTGTCGCTGGGCCCCGTTTCGCCGATCGCCAGGATGAGAACGCGGTGCCCGTAAGCCTGAGCGCCCAAAAGCCGCCCGTCGTTTGCCAGGTACATGCCATTGACCCCCTCGGTCTTGTCGAGCCAAACGGCGACTTTTCCCGGCTCGTCAAGCCGCAGGATTTGCGTATTCTTATCGGCAAAAGCGGTGAAATACAGCTTTCCGGTCTTGGTGTCCCACGCCGGACCTTCGAAGAACCGCTCGTCGTGATAGACCGAAACGAGCTTCGCGCCGTCGGCGACCGTGCTGGGCATGCGGTCCTGCGCCGGCGCCGGGCTTCGAAATGAGATTAGGGCAATCGCGAAGAGCCAGGCAGTGGGGCGAAGAAAGAGCGACTTCATGCGAGACCTTTCCAAACCGAGCATTCAAAATTCCGGTGCCGCATTGTACGGTCGCCGGGCCGGCCGCTCAAACCAACGTCCGCAAATAACGCCTTGCCGAAAATCGGACCGTTTTGTATATTCCGGCCCCTCTCACCGTCAAATCCCGCCAACCATCGCAATTCAGGAACGTTTCTATGCGACAGAGCGCTCGCGCCGTGCGCGTGTCGGTGCTTCTCGCGCTCTCGGGAAGCCTGCTGACAGGGTGCGCGAACAATCCGTTCAATTTCCAGCCCGGCGGGCAGTCATTGCGGGCGCCCGTTTCTCCCGCGGTCGCACAGTACCGCGACATGCAATCGCGCGCGGCAGGGCTGGATGGCGACAATCAGCAGCTTCACGCTCTCTTGGCCCAACAGCAGCAGCAGAATCAGCAGATGCAGGCGGCGTTGCAGCAATCCCAACGCGACGCGTCGGAACTGCGCCATCAGGGTGACGGGGCAGGAAGCGTCGCGCGGCGCGGCGTTTCGGCACGATCTGCCTCGCATGGCGGTGCCCTGCCCATCGTCCGCATCCAGGGCGCCGACGTGGTTCAGGATGGCGACCTCGTCCGCATTCGCATGGAAAGCTCGCAGCTTTTCGCAGCGGGACGAGCCGAGTTGAAACCGGGAGTCAATGCCACTCTCGATCGCGTGGCGCAGGCGCTGAAAGCAGACTACGCGGGGCGCCTGGTGGGAGTCGAAGGGCACACCGATAGTGACCCCATCACCAAAAGCAAGTGGAAAAGCAACCATGAGCTGGCGGTCGCGCGGTCAGTGGCCTTGTTCCAGGCGCTCAAGCAGCGCGGCGTGGCGGAATCGCAATTGTTCGTCGCAGGATTTGGACCCAATCGCCCGTTGGCCGGCGGCAATTCGAAACAATCCAAGTCGCAGAACCGCCGCGTCGAGATCGTCGTCTATCCGGAGATGGCCGGGTCATAGTTTCGGGGTTCTCGCCTCCCGTAGCTGAATTCGCCAGAATTCAGTAGTGGAGTCATTTCGAAATTTTTCTGCACGGTCATTTGATCGGTCCGTAAGGCTAAAGCCGGAATCGCAACGTGGGCAATGCGAAGTCGCACCCCGAATAGGGGTGCAAGCCATTGGCTCCCCAGCACCCCAGGGGCGGTGCACAATTCAGACAGGAACACGATCAGGCGAGCCACGGGCGTCAGCCCGTGGGTTCGGGCGGGAGAAGAACCGCACGCCGAAGAGGGGTGCCAGCAGCGCGCGGCAATGCTCGATCGCGTCAATCGAGGCGCGGTGGGGCAGCATGATGAATAGGTTTTCTCCATGCGTCCATTCGATTTTAAATCAAAATTTCATTCGTCTGGCACCCTGCCAGGGTGCTGTTGTGTTCACACCGTTGAACCGGGGGTCTTCGCTTCGCTCGACCCCCGGCTATCGGCTGGCAACCTTTCAGGTTGCCGGTTCCCGGTCGCTTCATCGCTCTCGAGAACATAATCGACTGCTGGGCGGAAATCTGCACGCCCTGATGTTCTCGCACTTGCATCCCATCTCGGATGTGCCGTTCCGCCGATGCACCCTGCCGCCTTTCTGCGCATCGAGTGGGGTCTGGTGGGAAAAGACCCCACAATCCAATATTCAGACGAACTCAGCCGACGCTCTGAACTAAGTTCAGCTACGGCACGCTTCCCGCCGGCCCGAACCGGTCGCTCGTCCGCCGTGTCATGCTGCGGTACAATTGCAGTATGATCCAAATCGTCGATTACGGCATGGGGAACTTGCGGAGCGTGCAGAAGGCCTTCGAGCGGCTTTCTGTGCCGGCGGCCATCTGCACGCGCCCGGAGCAGCTCGACGACTGCGAAAAGCTTGTGCTCCCCGGCGTGGGGGCCTTTCGCGACGCGATCTCCGAGCTGCGCCGCCAGGAGTTCGTCGAGCCAATCAAGCGGCACATCGCCTCCGAAAAGCCCTTTCTGGGCATTTGCCTGGGGCTGCAACTTCTGTTCGATGTGAGCTACGAAGACGGGACATGGGAGGGATTGGGAATCGTGCCCGGCGAAGTCGTGCGGTTTCCCGATGCCGCCGATCTCAAAGTGCCTCACATGGGTTGGAACAAGGTCGCGGCGCCGGAGGGATGCCCGCTTCTGGCCGGCATGCCGCGCGATCCTTTTTTCTACTTCGTTCACAGTTATTACGGCGTTCCCAGGGACGAATCGGTTGTTGTCGGCCGAACCGAGTACGGCCGGCCGTTTTCTTCGCTCATTCAGCGCGGAAGACTGTACGCCACGCAATTTCACCCCGAGAAAAGCCAGCAATTCGGATTGCAGTTGCTCAAGAACTTCGCCCAATTGAGCGCCTGATGGAAATCATCCCGGCCATCGACCTGCGCGGCGGCCTTTGCGTGCGGCTCACGCAGGGAGACTACGCGCAAGAAACCATGTTCGGCGACGACCCGCCCGCCATGGCCCGCCGCTGGGAGTACGAGGGGGCCGCGCGGCTGCACCTGGTCGATCTCGACGGCGCCAGGACGGGCCGGCCCGTCAACATCGAGGCGGTGCGGGCCATCGTCGAAGAGGTGAATATTCCCTGCCAGCTCGGCGGAGGAATCCGCGACGAAGCGGCCGTGCGGCTCATGCTGAGCGAGCTGGGAATCGAGCGGGTGATCGTGGGAACGCAGGCGCTCAAGGCCCCCGACTGGTTCTGCGAAATGGCGGAGAAGTTTCCGCAGCGGCTCGTGCTTGGGATCGATGCCCGCGACTCGATGGTCGCCACCGAGGGTTGGCTCAACGTCTCGCAGACGCCGGCGTTCGACCTGGCTCAATCGTTTGTCGATGCGCCGATCGCCGCGCTCATTTATACCAATATCGCCAATGACGGCATGTTGGCCGGCGTTGACCAGGGCACAATCGACGATCTGGTTCGGTTAAGCGATCTGGGATTCCGTGTCATCGCTTCGGGAGGCGTCACGACGGTTGCCGATGTGGCGAACCTTGCGGCAGCTTCCCGCAAGCACCCGAATCTCGTGGGAGCCATCGTCGGCCGAGCCTTCTACGAGGGGACGCTGACGTTTGCCGACGCGCAAGAAGCCGCGAATCGGGCCGCAGATGCGTGACCATCGTAGCGGAATTCACGGCGCGGCCTTTCCCGCCGCAATCAACGACGTTAAACAGAAAAATGACCGCGAATTTCGCGGATACGCGCGGATGTGCAAGATCACCTCGCCCGTATTTATCCGCGCGTATCCGCAATGTAATCAGCTCATATTCGCGCGCGAAGAGTTTCATGTGGCGAGTCCGTGAGTTGTTTTGTATTGGGCCGTGCGCTGCAATCAACGCGGTGAACGACGGATTCCCGGATGGAACCACGAAACAGACGAAACTCACGAAAAGATTCTCCAGGACGGCAACATCCGGCACTAATCTTTGTCCCCAGTTTCCTGTCGATTTTTGGAACCACGAAACACCCATCCCTCAGCCGCAACCAAAACGATTCAAAAAGACAAAGGACCGCGGATTTCGCGGATACGCGCGGATGTGCAAATTGACCTCGTCGTGTTTATCCACGCGTATCCGCAATGCAAACAGTTCATATTTGCGCGCCGCGCGAAGAATTTCATGCGGCGAGTAGCTCGATCGCACGCAGCCGAGTGGCTGCCAAGCGCGTTCTCTGTGTCCTCGGCGCCTCTGTGTTTCAAATCTTCTTGTCCTTAATTTTCCTGTCGATTTCTTGAACCACGGATTTCACGGAGATCACGGATGGAACCACGAAACACACCAAATACACGAAAATCGCCAGTTGGGGCTGAAACCGATGGGCGGCAGACTCAATCCGGGAACAGATTCGTTTTGCTCTTGAGTCTTTTTTCGTGTGATTTTTACGATTAAAAGTTTGCTTTTTTTCGCGCGCCGCGAACGTTTGATGTCCTTTCGTGGTTCAACGTTTTGAAAGCGCAAGAACGGAAATCTCTTTCGTGTGGTTCGTACTACCTACTAAAAGTTTGTTTCTTTGCGTGCCGCGAAGATTTTTAAGGCGGTGAATCGAATGAAGGATCGCGGATTTCGCGGATACGCGCGGATAGACACCACGAGGGTCAATTGCACATCCGCGCGTATCCGCGAAATCCGCGGTCATTTTCTTTTTGATTGGTTTGGTTGCGGCCTTCGGCCGCGCTGGGTGTTTCGTGGTTCTCCCCGTACTCTTTGGTTGCGGCCTTCGGCCGGGCTGGGAAATCCGGGGTCATTTGTCTTTTTTTGAACGTTTTGGTTGCAGTCGCAGGCCGCGCCGGGCAAGCCGTGGTTCTTCTAGGGCGTCTGAACTCTGGCGAGTTCAGCTACGGCGAGTTTCGGCGCAGTGCATTCGCCAAAGGCCGTTTCGGTCGGCTATGCCCAATTGCGCGAAAATGGGGGGAATACGGGTCTTGTGGGTTGTGCCGCCGATTCCTGCATCCCCCAATCATTTAGTTCCGAATCGTAGAGAAGCGAATCAATAAACGTTGTTCGGCATCGGGCTCATTTGGCCCGCGCTAAGTCCGATCGTTCGACTTTCTCTGCAATTATGAACCAACCGCATTTCGAATCTCGTCCCACCGAGCCGGCGGCTGCAAGCGCGGTCTCGATTGCGACTTGCGACCGATCGGGATCGTCCCGCGATTCGCGGCAAGGCATGCGTCGTTTGGACACGTCGGCCCAATCGGTCGGAGCGCTGCTCGTCAGGACGGCCGGCTGCCTGACGGCTTCGCTGCATGGCCCGACGGCGCAGGGCGGCTTGAATGAATCGCGCTACAACGTGCTCGACCTTTTGAGAAACAAGGCGTCGGGCGGCTGCTGCCAAACGGAGCTCGCCACCGGGCTCTTGCAGTCGGAATCGAACCTGAGCACGCTGCTTGATCGCATGCGAAAGGACGGCTTGATTTCGCGCGTCCGCTGCGAGAGCGACCGGCGCAAAACGTTGATCGCTGTCGCGCCCGCCGGACTCGACGCCTTGGCCCGAGCCGACCAGGCGCGAGCCCGCGCCACGGCCAAAATGCTTTCGGTGCTCGACGATCGGCAACAGGCTGCATTGCGCCAGGCGCTGGGCTTGCTTCTGGAGCGGCTGGAACGGGAGTTGGCGGCGGCAAGAAACGGAATTCCATCGACTTACAGTCACCAAGCATTCAATCAGGACGATTTCGAATGAAGACCGGACTTCGATTTGGCCTCTTGGCGCTTCTCTGCCTGGCGGCAACCGGCTGCACCCGAAAATACTGGCGCAAACAGGCTGACGACCTGACGTACAACCTGATTCGCGACAAGCAGAACGACCCGCGCTGGGCCACCGAGCGCGTGATGGTCGAAACCGATCCCAGAAGCCGGTTCTACGAGGCGTTCGACCCCGACTGGGAGCCGCTGCCCCCCGACG
>DATGKC010000177.1:0-3335 GCA_035294845.1 Planctomycetaceae bacterium
CTTTATAGTTCTCGATGATGCGTTCGTTGAGCCGCTTGGCTTGCGCGTCGGTGATGCGGTCGAAGTCAATGCAGTACAGGTCCTGAAAGGCCGGCAACTGATAGCGGTAGAAACTGGCCGAGCGGACGTTGTCGAAATCGCCCTTGGCGCGGCCCCACCACGAATCGAAGTCGTCGCTGGGCATCCAGGGGCTGATCGAGTTGATGCCGGAAAGATAACTGTTGCGCCAGATGCCATAGAGGTTCACGACCTTGCCGGCCTTGGTTTCGGTCTGCGACGGGAGCCGTTCAAACGGCCAGAGGTGATCGTGCGTGTCGATGGCGGGTATGGCGTCGATCTTGGCCTTGATCCGTTTGTACGCGTCGGTCGCGCGAGTGTCGCCGGCAAGCGAATGACCGGCCTGGCACGCCAACGCTACGATGACGATCGACGCCGTTCTCATAACCGTTTCTCGCTTTCTCGTTTTCTGAAAGATTCTGTGCCGCATCCCGCACAGTCGCCTCGATTATTCATGCTCCGCCGGATCAATGCCAGGGTCGGACAATACAAACCAAAAATGTCTCGCTAATAACGCCCGGCGATGACGCCCTGCGTGAATGTTTGCACGTGTGCCATGCGACGCGCGAAATTCGTAGAACAAGCGAGACGCTTGTTTTACGGGGGCACATGCTCGCTCGGGCTTCGAGCTCGTGTGCCGTCGAATTCTGCGGTCGCGTTGATATAATGCCGCTGGCCCCGCGAGCGGGATGAATCCGGCAAGTCTACGATGAGCACACTTTGATACGCGGAAAGGGCAGACACTTACCGTGAGCCGCGACGACGACCTGGCCCTCGTACGGGAATACACCAAGAACGAGAACCTCGTGCGGCACATGCTGGCCGTCGAATCGGCGATGCGCGCCTATGCGCGCAAGCTGGGCGAAGACGAGGGCAAATGGGCCTCTGTGGGATTGCTCCATGACTTCGATTACGAGCGCTGGCCCGATCCGCCCGACCATCCGCTGCAAGGGTCGGCGATTCTTGCGGCCCGCGGCTATTCGCACGAAGTGATCTACGCCATCAAGTCGCACGCCGACTATTTGACCGATTGTCCGCGCATCTCCCGGCTCGACAAGGCCCTCTATGCGTGCGACGAGCTTTGCGGCTTCATCACCGCCTGCGCACTCGTGCGGCCGGGCCGGCTGGAAGGGCTCGAGCCCAAGAGCGTGCGGAAAAAGCTCAAGCAGGCGTCGTTCGCGGCCAACGTCAACCGCGACGACATTACTCGCGGCGCGGCCGATTTCGGGGTTGATCTCGACGAGCACATCGCGTTCTGCATCGCCGCCATGCAATCTGTCGCCGGCGATTTGGGGCTGACCGTGGAGACCCCTGGATGAGCTGGCCGGTTCTGGTCGCCTTGAGCGTCTTTTGGATTGCCGCAGACCGACCGGAGGACGCTGCGATGGATCAGGCATTCGAAGAGCTCGGCCGCCGGTACGTCAGCGAGTTTCCCGAGCTCTCGCCGGTCGGGGCGACGCAGCTTGGCGATCATCGCTTCGACGGCCGGCTGGATGAAATCAGCCCGGCCGCGCGCGAGCGCCAGCGGGCGTTCTGCCGCAAGTTTCAAGAAGGGTTGGCTGCCATTTCGCCCGACAAGCTCTCGCGGGCGCACCAGGTCGATTTTGCGCTTTTGGACCATGCGCTGCGCGCCGAGCTCTGGCGGCTGGAGCGGCTGCAAGAGTGGTCATGGAACCCGCTGCACTATACGGAATTGGCCGGAAACGCCGTCTATCATCTGATGGCCCGTGACTTCGCGCCGCTGGTCGAGCGGCTGGATCACGCGGCCGAGCGGCTCGAACAGTTCCCGCGGCTGCTCCGGCAGGTGCGCGAAACGCTCGATATCAAGCGCGTGCCGCCGGAGCACGCTGAAACAGCCGTCAAGCAGAATCGCGGTGTCGTCAGCATTCTCGAGAACACAGTCGAACCGCATGTGGGACTGCTTTCGAAAGAGAAGCGCGTGCGGCTTACGCAGGCGCTGGCAACTGCCAGGTCGGCGATCGAAACCCACCAGTCCTGGCTCGAAAACGAGCTTGCGCCCAAGGCCGCCGGCGACTTTCGGCTCGGTAAGAGGCTGTTCGACGAAAAGTTGGCGTTTACGTTGCAGACGGCGCTTGAGCGCGATGAGATACGCGATCGCGCGCGGCGGGAGTTGGAGCGCGTCCGCGGAGAGATGTACAAAACGGCGCAAGAAGTCTATCGGCGAAAGCATCCCCACACGCGCTTCCCTGATGCGCCCTCGCGCGAATACGCCCAGGCGATCATTCGCGCCGCGCTGGAAATCGCCGCGCGCGACGTTCCCCCTGCCGACAAGATCGTCGAGACGGCCAAATCGAGCCTGGCGACGGCGACCGAGTTCGTGCGGAAGCACGATCTCATCACGCTTCCGGACGACCCGTTGGAGATCATCATCATGCCGGAGTTTCAGCGCGGCGTTTCCACCGCGTACTGCGACTCGCCAGGACCGCTGGACGTGGGGCAAAAGACATTTTATGCCGTGGCTCCCCTGCCGGCCGATTGGACGTCGCAGCAGATTGAATCGTTCTTGCGCGAATACAACGTGCGCTCGATTCACAACCTGACGATCCACGAGGCGATGCCCGGGCATTTCGTGCAGCTCGCCTGGGCCAACCGCTACCCGAGCACGCTGCGGGCCGTGCTCTCGTCGGGCGTGTTCATCGAGGGCTGGGCCTGCTACGTCGAGCGGATGATGGTCGATGAGGGATACCTTGGCGGCGATCCTTTGATGCGGCTGGTGAGCCTCAAGTGGTATCTGCGCACGATCGCCAATGCCCTGCTCGACCAGGCCATTCACGTCGAGGGGCTCGGCCGCGAAGACGCCATGCAGCTCATGATCGAAGACACGTTTCAGGAAGAGCGCGAGGCGGCCGGCAAATGGACTCGCGCGCAGCTTACATCCACTCAGCTTTCGACCTATTTCGTCGGGCTGCAAGAGCACCTCGACCTGCGGAGCGAGGCACAGGCCGCCTGGGGCGGCGACTTCGATCTCAAGCGCTACCACGACAAGGTCGTCTCATTTGGCTCGCCGCCGGTGAAATTCGTGCGGGCCCTGTTGCTCAACTGCGAAATTCCGGCGCGATGAACATTAACGCGGCGGCTCACGCCGGTCGGCGAGCAGGCGTAAAGTAATCCCCCAACGGGCAACGCCGTTAAGGACTTTGACGAAATGGGTACCCTCGTCCATCGACGAAATTGCCCGGTTTTCCAGGGCTTTCTTATATCACCATATTTTCACAGTACCCAAGGCTCACAAAAACCATGAATAAGATTGCCGAAAT
>DATGKC010000178.1:0-5825 GCA_035294845.1 Planctomycetaceae bacterium
CAGCACGCTGTAATTCTCGGGCGATCTCTTCGACGGGAAAAATGCGTCGGCCTTTTTACCCGCGATCTCGACTTGTTGCCATTGTCCCATGAGAAAGCCTTACTGCGCGGCCTTCAGATGTTTGTCGAAGAACGCCAGCAGCGCTTGTTCGGCCTTGACGGCATCGTCCCCCTTGAAGCCGTGCCCGGCTCCGGGAAGCGTGAGCAGCTCGACCTCGACATCGGCCGCCCGCAACCGATCGGTGAGCCAGACCGCCTGTTCATACGCCACATACTTGTCTTCTGTGCCGTGGATGCACAGTGTGGGCGCGGCTGCCGGAGTCACCCAGTACAGCGGACTCGAAAGAATATGCCGATGCCGGGCCGTCTCCAGATTGCCTCCCAGAAAGAGCGGCAACACCTGGGCCGCATCGACGCTTTTGTCATACGACTTCGTGAAATCGCTTGGCCCATAGACATTGACCACGCAGCGGACGTGGCTGGGCTGGTCGGCATTGCCCGTGTTCCCCTCGAACATTCCCACGCCTGCGGTGACTCCCAAAAACTGCGCGAGGTGCCCGCCGGCCGAGCCTCCTGTCGTGCCAATGCGATCAGGGTCGATCTTGTATTCGCTTGCGTGAGCCCGCAACCAGCGGACTGCCGCCTTGGTATCATGCACGGCCGCGGGGAACTGGTATTTCGGAGCCAGGCGGTAGCTGATCGTGACGGCCACATAGCCGTTCTGCGCCAGTTTCAGGCACAGCGCATTGTATCCGTCGCGGTGCCCGGCGCGAAAACCGCCGCCGTGAATGCACACGACGACCGGAAACGGCCCCGATCCCGACTTTGGACGAGCCATGTTGAGCTGTAAGTGCTGCTCGTCTGGATTGGAATACTCGATCTCTTTTTCGAACGTCACGCCGGCGGGAATGGCAAGATCATCGGCCGCCGCGGGAACCGCACGAGCCAAGAGCGCCGCAGCACAAACGAGGGCAAAGCGCCGAATCAAAACTTGCATTGTGGTGAAACTCCATCAATGATCGAGTGGCATGAACTATGAACAGAGACTCGGCGCAGCGTAACGAATCAGTCAACGAATTGAAACTGACGCTTGCGGGCGCATCGCGCATGTAAATCGTCCCCGTCGGCAATCACGCGAATTTGCTGACTCGCGCTATTTGCCGATGCAAAACCGGCTGAAGATGCGGTCGAGGATGTCGTCGGTATAGACGAGACCGGCAATCTTGCCCAATTCATCGAGCGCCTCGCGAACTTCAAGCGCCACCAGGTCGTGCTGCGATTCGCTTTGGGCAATCGCAAGCGCCCGTTCCAGCGCGGCCTGAGCGCCTCGCAGGCTGTCGTAACTGCGAGCGGCGGTCGTCCCCAACAGTTGTCGCGCGCCGGCCGCCGGCCGCGTCAGCCGATCAACGATCGCCGAAACCAGTTCTAATAGTCCTTCGCCGGAACGCGCGCTGACGGCCAGCCGCGAGCCCTCATTGTCGCCGGCGTCTCTCAAGTCGCTCTTCGTCGCCACCGGAAGGATTCGCTCGCCTGAGGCTGGGCCCTGATCGCCGGAAGACGAAGCAAAAGACTCATCGGCCGGCTCACACCACACGACCAAATCGGCCTCGTCGATCTGCTTTCGTCCAAGTTTCTGGGCCTCACGGCCGATGCCCTCGGCTTCCTGTTCGCTGCCGGCGGTATCCACCAGCGAGAGGGACATGCCGCCGAGCGTGACGTCAGCCGATAAATAATCGCGCGTCGTGCCCGCCGCTTCCGAGACCAGCGCCGCGGAGGTTTCGGCAAGCACATTGAAAAGCGTGCTCTTTCCCGCGTTGGGAGGACCGGCCAGAACGACGCGCGGCCGGGCCGAGGGACGCATGCGCTTTCCTGCGCGGTCGAACAGCTCGGCCACATCGTCGCGCGCCAGGCCCAACCGGCCGACGAGCGCCGCGTGAGAAACGAACTCGATCGCCTCGTCGGCGAAATCGAGGCCGGCCTCCAGATCGGCCAGAAGGTCGAGCAGATCGCCGCGCAGACGCGCGATTTGCGACGACAGCCCTCCCGCCAACTGGTCGAGCGCCGTTTGCAACTCGCGGTCGTCGCCCGCGTCGATCACGCCCAGCACTGCCTCAGCTTGTGCGAGGTCGATACGGCCGGCGAGAAATGCCCGCAGCGTGAATTCGCCGGGCTCTGCCGGACGAACGCCGCGCGCGAATACATCCGACAAAACCGCCTCCAAAATGGGCGGAGAAGAAACGACATGCAGCTCGGCCAGCGGCTGCCCGGTGAAGCTCCTGCGATTGGGCCAGAGGTGCAGATCGACAGCGAGCGGGCGGCCGAGACCGTCGATTTGAAGCGCACCCGGATAACACCACGCTGTCCGTGCGGTTGAGGGTCGCGAAATTTCTTCGGTCGTCCGTCCGGACGGCGTAAAGAAACTCTCCAGGACGGAAACCGTCGCCGGACCGCTGATGCGGATAATGCCGCGCGCCGCATGTCCGGGAGCCGATGCAAGAGCTGCGATCGTATCGTCGGGATGCATTTCGCGGGCGGGAAAGAAGTTACTTCCGCCGCTGGCGCGACGAACGGCGTGCAGACGATTCTTTTTCGGCCGCCTTCAGCAGTTTCGACAAAAGTCCGCCTCCGCCGAACAGCCCGCCTCCACCCGAACCGCGTCCTCCATTATCTCGATCATCGTCGTCCGGGCCGGGAGGCCGGCGACGGCCCGTGAGAGGCCCCGGGGGGGGCGGCTCGGTCTTCGCGCCCGCGCGCACCTTGGTCAAAAACTTTCGCTCTCCCATGCCCCACAGGCTTGACGCGATGAAATACACGCACAGACCCGCCGGAACTTTATAGAACATGACTCCCATGGCCAGCATCATGTAGTTCATCACTTTCTGCTGCATCGCCAATTCTTCGGTCGCCGGCGGCGGCATGAACATCTTCTGCTGCACGTAGAACAGCGCCGTCGTAATGATGGGGAGCAGGTTGAATTCGTGCCCGAGAAACGGGATGGCGAACGGCATTTGGAAGAGCGCGTCGGGGGCCGCCAGGTTGTCGATCCACAGGAAGCTCGCCAGCCGCAGATCCACCGCGTGATTCAGCGCCTGATAAAGCCCCATGAAAATCGGCAGTTGGATGAACAGGGGCAGACAGCCGGCCAGCGGGTTGAATTTGTGTTTGCTGTAGAGCTCCATCTGCGCCCGGGCGAATTTTTCTTTGTCCTTGCCGTACTTCTCCTTCAGCGCGGCAATCTCCGGTTGCATGAGCTGCATTTTGGCGGCGCTGCGCGCCTGCCTGATCGATACGGGAAACATCGCGCTGCGCACCACCACGGTGAGGCAGATAATGGCGATTCCCCAGTTGCCGAAGATGGCGTGAAAGAACTTGAGCAAGAACAGCATCGGCCGGCTGATGAAGTGAAACCAGCCGAAATCGATGACCTTCGCGGCGCCTTCGGGCAGCACGTCGTCGCGCTTCGGGCCGGCGAACAGGCGGTAGCTATGATCGATCGCGTCGCTGTCGCTCCCCGCTTTCCCGAGCGCCAGCTCGACCGACGTCAACTTGACGGCGACCTCGCTTTTCTCTTTGAGATTGGGGCCGATCAGTTCTTGCGTGGCCGATTGGATATACGGCGTATCAAGCTGGTCGTCGACCGGCACGATCAGGGAGGCGAAAAATTGCGCGTCGGTGCCGATGTATTTGACCGGCTGTTTCCATTGTTCGACATTCCCCTCGGCGATCGTCTTGGCCGACATCAGCTCGTGGTTGATCGTGCCCGGTTTGGGCTGGAACCCCACCACGATGTCGCGATATTTTTGAGTGTTTTCGACGTTTTCGAGGGGGAGCCCAGTCGGTCCCTCCAAGACGTATTCAATCGTTTGGGCGCGGCGCCCCAGATTTCGGAATGAAAGATCGACGAACAGCGAGTACGCCGGGGCCTCGGGATGAGCTAACGCTTTGTCGATCATCGACAATTCGTAGCGTTTCACGAGCTCGACGTTGTCGATGACGAGCCGGAACACGGCAACCGAATGCGGCGGATTCTTCGGATAGACTTCGACCAGTTCCCAATTGAGGCGGGTCAAGTCGGGTTTGAGCTGAGGCACGCTCATGTCGAGCGTGGTCGGGAAGACGCCGTTCTCTCCGACAATGACGAGCGGCACGTGTGGCTTCGTGAGCGTGAGATACCGCGGGTCGTTGAGCTCGATTTGCTTGACCGACGCCCCGCGCGACCAAAGCGTCACGAGCTGGCGATAACCCGTTTGAAAGTCGGCCGATCCCAGATCCACCGTCGTTTCCGGAAACTTGGGCACCTCGATCGCCGCGGGCTTTTTCTTTTCCGGGGGCGCCTCGTCGGCCTCGGCGTTCGCAGCGACCTCCGGCTCTTCGCCCGGCTTCAATTTGGGCTTCTCTTCGCCCGGCTCTTCCGTCTCGTCGTCGGCCGCATCTTCGGCGACTTGCGGCTCTCCGGCGGCTTCGTCTCTCTTGGCTTTCTTCTCGCCGGGCTTATCGGCCTTTTGATCTTGCTGCTGGTTTTGTGCCGCGATGTTCGGCTTTTGAGGGGGACGAAAGCGCATCATCAGCACGTTCCAGCCGATGAGAATTCCCATCGCCAGAACAATGAACAAGAGAAATCGCTTTTGATCCATAATGCACGCTGGCCGCTATCGCCCATCCCGCAGGCGATCTCCTAGAAAATTGTCGAGATCGGGAATGTCGTAGATTTTTTTGACGGTCGCTTCGATGTCGTATTCCACGCGCTGAAACAGGACTTGCCTGTCGTTCAAAATCACGTACGAGCAGCGCCAGTCGCCGTTGCGCGGCTGCCCGACCGAGCCCACGTTGATCAGCACTTTTTCCGACGCCAGGTCGTATTTGAAGTCGAGGTCTTCCGGACGAAAAAACTTGAGGCTCTCGGTGAACACTCCCGGAACGTGCGTGTGCCCCTGAAAGCAATACATGGGGACAAGCGCGAAGATGCGCTCCATTTTTCGCTGGTTATAAATGTCCTCAGGAAAAACGTATTCGTTGAGCGGATTGCGGGCAGAGCCGTGCACGTATAGAAAATCGCCGTCGCGATTGAGCCGGGGCAACTCGCCCAGAAATTCCCAACGCCTTTCGTTTCCCGACGGATCGCCCTTTTCAAGCTGCTCGCGTGTCCAGAAAATTGCCCGTTCGGCGCCGGGATTGAACCCTTCGGGATCGAATAACGCCCCCTGGTCGTGGTTTCCCAAGAGACATATCTGGCACGTCATGACGCGGTCGATGCACTCACGCGGATTCGGGCCGTAGCCGATGATGTCGCCCAGGCAATAGACTTCCTTGATCCCCTTTTGCTTGATGTCCGCCAGAACCGCTTCGAGGGCTTCCAAATTGCCATGTATGTCGCTGATGAGAGCTTTCAAGGACCGCGTGCCTTCCGGTGATTCGAACGGAGTGTGAGCTGCTTGCCGACGTAAGGTAAAACTGGAGTTTAATTTAGTGCCGATTCTTAGGTCAAGTTCAGGGGCGGCGCGGCCCATTTCGCTTTACGCCAAGAGGCCGCGCGGTGCGCCGGAATTTCGGCCCGAAAGCGCCAACATTGGCCCGCGCAAGGGGAATTCTGGTCAATTTCGGCGTCGCCTCGCAGGCGTTTCCTTATTGAAATTCGTTCGGCCCATCTTTTTCTTGCCGTATTGCGGTCCATACCGGTGGCTGCACCAATCCGTAGCAGCAGCGTCGCGCGTGTGCCGCCCCGTAGCATAAGCGTCTCGCTTGTGCGCCAATGGCGGTTCAGAATATCGCCAGCCAGCCGACGCCCGGCCACGTCAATCGCCGATTGCTGGTCCCGGCGAGTCATTT
>DATGKC010000179.1:0-2781 GCA_035294845.1 Planctomycetaceae bacterium
AATGCCCGCACGCTGATCGGCGTGCCGCTCAGGCTTCGCGGGAAAGACCACCCGCGGGTGCTCGAGGTTCGCGGCGAAGCGCTTATCAATAATGCCGATTTCGCACACGTGCGGGCCCGGCAGGTCGAGGCCGGCGAACAGCCCTTCGCCAATCCCCGCAATGCCACCGCGGGGGCGCTCAAGCTGCTCGACCCCAAGCTCTCGGCCCGGCGCCGCGTGAGGTTCTACGCGCATTCCGGAGGGTTCGTCGAGCCCGATCGCTTCCGAACGCACGACGAATTTCTCGCATGCGTCTCTCAAAGCGGCATCGCCACGGTTCCCCGCGCCAAGGTCCTGACCGGCATCGACGCAGCGCTCGCCTACTGCCAGGAGCTGATGGAGCAGATCCATGAACTGGATTTCGAGGTCGACGGATTTGTGATTAAGGTGAACGATTTGGATCAGCGGCGGCGGCTGGGCGCGACTTCCAAGAACCCGCGTTGGCTGATCGCGTACAAGTTCGAGCGGTATGAAGCCGTCAGCCGCATCGAAGACATTTCGATCAACGTCGGAAAAACCGGCGCGCTGACTCCGGTGGCTCACCTGCACCCGGTCGAGATCGCGGGGACGACCGTTTCGCGGGCGAGCCTGCACAATCGCGACGAGCTCGTGCGCCTGGGAGTCAAAATCGGCGACTGGGTCGTTGTGGAAAAGGCGGGCAAGATCATTCCGCACGTCGTGCGGGTCGAAGAACATCGCCGCGACGGCAGCGAACGTGACTTTGACTTTCCGACGGTTTGCCCCGAATGCCAGACTCCGGTCATGCAAGACAAAGGTGGCGTTTACATCCGCTGCCCGAATCCCAGTTGCCCGGCACAGCTTCGCGAAAGCCTGCGGTTCTTTGCTTCGCGAGGCGCGATGGACATCGAGGGACTGGGGGTGAAGCTCGTCGAGCAATTGACCGAAAAAGGTCTGGTCAAGGGTTTCGGCGATATTTATCGCCTGAAGGACCGGCGAGACGAGCTGGCGGACCTCGAACGCATGGGGGAAAAATCGATCGACAACCTGCTGGAAGGAATCGAAGCCTCGCGCTCGCGTCCGTTGTGGCGATTGTTGACCGGCCTCAATATCCGGCACGTCGGGACGCGCACGGCGCAACATCTGGCTGACGAATTCGGCACGCTCGACGAGATCATGCGCCAATCTTCAGAGGAATTGGCCGCCGTCGCCGAAATTGGGCCGGTCATCGCCCAGTCGATCTTCGACTATTTCCACTCGGATGTCGGTCGGCAAATCGCTGCCGAGCTGCGCGAGTTGGGTCTCAATTTGGGTTCGCCCGTCGCCAGGAAACCGGCCGGGCCGCTTGCGGGCAAAACCATCGTCGTCACCGGAACGTTGCAAAAATTCTCCCGCGACGAGATCAAGGAATTCATCCACTCGCATGGCGGCAAACCGGCCGGCAGCGTCTCGAAGCAGACCGATTTTGTCGTCGCCGGCGAAAAGGCCGGGAGTAAGCTCGATAAGGCCAAAGATCTGGGAGTCCGCGTGTTGACCGAAGATGAGTTTTTGACGTTGATCGGCGAATAACTTTTGGATTCAGCCTCATTCCCACGCCAACGGCGCCTTCCAGCAGCGCTTGAGCTCCGACCAAGGCGCGTCGATGAGGCACTCGTCGCCGCGCCGAATCATGAGATTCTCGCCGCCGGTCACTTTTCCGACCTCGACCAGCGGCAAATCGGAAAAGTTCTCCGCGAATGCGGGCCAGTCGGCCGGGGCGATTTCAACGAGGAACCGAGAATTGGTTTCCGAAAATAAGAGCACCGCGTCGTCCGGAATTCCCGTGCGTTCCGCGAGCGCTTGAAGATCGATGCCGATTCCCAGGCCGCCGGCGAATGCCATCTCGGCCGCCGCGACGGCAAGTCCCCCTTCGCTGAGGTCGTGGCAGCTTCGCACCAATCCCGACGCAATGGCCTGATGCAGCGCCCGAAAGATGCGCGGAGCTAACTGGGCATCCACTTGCGGGGCCGTTCCTCCCTCAAGTCCGTTGACCAAGGCGAACTGGCTTCCGCCCAGCTCATCGCGAGTCGTCCCCACAAGGGCCACGAGGTTGCCGGGTTCCTTTACATCCATCGTGACGGCGCGGCGAATGTCTTCGATTTGTCCCAGCGCGCTGATCAAAAGCGCAGGCGGAATGGCGACCGTCTGCCTGCGCCCGGCATCGTCAATGAAAGAGAATTCGTTGTTGAGGCTGTCCTTGCCGCTGATGAAGGGCGTGCCGAAGGCAATCGCCACGTCGCGGCAAGCCAAGGCCGCCCGCACGAGGCTCCCCAGCGTTTCGGGGCGGTCGGTGTTTCCCCAACAGAAGTTGTCGAGCAGAGCGATTCGCGAGGGGTCGGCCCCGACGGCCACGCAATTGCGCACCGCCTCGTCAATCGCCGAGGCTGCCATCGAGTATGGGTCGAGATCGCCGTAACGCGGGTTCATTCCGTTGGCGATCACCAGCCCGCGATTGGATTTGAGATCGGGCCGAACAATTGCGGCGTCGGAAGGACCGTCGCACGAAACCCCCACCAAAGGTTTCACGACGCTCCCTGCCTGCACTTCGTGATCGTACTGCCGGATCACCCATTCCTTGCTGCAAACATTCAGAGAGCCGAGAATCATCTTCAGATCGTCGTCGTAACGCGGTCGGCGCGGCGCGGCCAGCGTTCGGATGGCGGGTGATTTGTGCCATGCATCACGAACAATGGGTGGACGACCGTCATGCAGAAAGCGCATGTCGAGCCGCCCGACGACATGCTC
>DATGKC010000180.1:0-3113 GCA_035294845.1 Planctomycetaceae bacterium
GCACATTGAAGTGGAATTGCAAATTGGCCATTGCAAATTGCAGATTGACGATCTGGTTGCGCAAGATTAACACTCAAGCCGGCCTGCGTTGCGGCTTGCCGACGTGCACGTGCAGCACGCCGGATGGCGTGCAAGCTGGTAGCCGGGGGTCGAGCGGAGCGACGACCCCCGGTAGAGGGTGAGATTCCAAGGCGACCCCAACGGGGTCCCAGAGCCAGGCGTTAAAGTGCCACGAACCTTGCCCCGCTCTTGCAGTTCAAAACACGATGAACGTAACGGTCCGCGCCGCACGTCTTTTATGCTCTTTGGCGCTCGTAGAAAAAATTTGTCGCAGGTTGGGAAACCTACGCCACGGCGCTCTCTGAGAACCTCGCGTCGCTTTGGCTGAGCGCGCGCAGCAGGTGGACGACGGTCAGAACAGCGTCGCATGCTGGACCGACTTCGTTGAACCAGTAGCGGCCGGCTCCGTCGGCGGCGAAGTCGGCCTCATGCCGCCGCATCGCCAGCGTGATTTGCTCTCTTGTCGGTTCGGCCACGAAGACGCAACCGGAATTCGTCGGTCGCGGCAGACTCGGAGCGGGGCACGAATTGGCGCTCAGTCCTTCTATCCGCCCCTCCCATGTCGCAGGAAGCACCTGCGCCATTTCTGCCTCACGATCAGAGTCTGCATAATCGAGGGAAGCAATTTCGGCCAGCAGGCGCGCCGCAGCCTGCGGTGCGACGATCGCCCCGTTTTCGTCAAAGAAAATGCATCGCTCGCCGTCATCTTCTACGAACACTCCCAGATCGGCTCGCAGCGCTTTCACCCGGTGTGAAATGCGTTCGAAATCGGGGTCGGTAAGATCGTCGGCCGTGCGCCGTCGCGTGGGCGTTTCGACCGGCAGCAGCCGGCAGGCGAGATCGCTGAATTTTCGTTGAAACAGGCCTCGCACCAATCCGCTCGAGCTGGCCAGCGCGATCCTGAGCGGACGCAGGGCGTGAAAATACTTCGACAAGCGTCCTTCGTAGTCTGCGGCGGCGGCAATCGCCTGATACGAGCCGGGCCGGCGCGACGGGCGAGTGAAGCCCCCCTGATAGCGGCCCATGATGCGGTCGAGGTCTCCCGGCGAGGAACATGGGATTCCCTGCCGGCTGACAAAATCGACTCCCGTCCATCCCGGATCGCACCCGGCGCCAGTGACATAAATACCGCCCGCAGCATTTGTCTTGCCAATCGCGAACATGAAGCACGGCCGCGTCGCCAATCCGACGTCGATGACGCGACAACCCATTCTCTGTAGGGCCACGCCCACGCCCGTCACCATGTCGGGCGAAGACGGCCGCTCGTCGAAGGCGATCACGACGCAGGGCGCCGCGGCGCCGGCAGCCGGAACACAAACGCCATTCGCCGAATCCACGACGTCGTGCGCGGCTTGGCGCGCGACAGAAAAATCGTCCCACAAGCAACTGGCCATCGCTCCCGCAAGCTCTGCCGCCGCGCTGCGAGTCAGCTCATTGAGATGCCGGCCCCGAATTCCTTCTGTATTAAACGGTGTGCTGTGTTGCGGCTGAAGCGCGGCAATTTCTTGCAGCCCATCGAAAGGGGCCGGCAAGCCGTCAGCGGCACAGGCATGCCGGCAGCTCCGGCATTTAGGGTAGAATGCCGCCAGTCGAGCCAGATGCACCGATCGGGTGATGCTATACGCTTCCCCCGGACAGCGGTAGGCCTCGGTTGCGACGCTTGCAGGAAGCATTTCGAAGGCTCAGAATCGCGGATTCAGGGAGTGGAAAGCTCGGATCGGTCGCGCAGCGACATTCATCGGAATCGCACGCGGCGACGGAACGACCGCGCGGGACTTGTACGCCATTTCGCGAATCGAGGTCAAGAAGAACCATCGTGCACGCCATCGAATTTCTCGACGCGCCCGGCAAGCACAAAACAGGGCCTGCCGTCGTCGTCCACGGTAAAGAGCGGTTCCTCAAACTCGAGGCGATCAAACAGGTTTCGGGCCTGGCGTTGGGTCAGAACGGCGACGAATTCGGATTAACGCGCCTCGGCGGACGCGAGCTCGATCTCAAGACGGTCGTTGATTCGCTGCTGACGGTCTCGATGTGGCATCCGCGGCAAGTCGTGCTGGTCGAAGACGCCGACGAATTCGTCAGCGAGTTCCGCGCGGGACTGGAAGCCTACCTCGAGCGGCCGGCCAAAAAGGCGCTGCTGATTCTCGACGTCAAAACCTGGCCCGCGAACACGCGCCTGGCGAAAAAAATCGCCGCCGTCGGCCTGCCGATCGAATGCAGCGAGCTCAAAGGCGCGGCGCTGATCAATTGGATCGTGAAATCGTGCGGCAGCCGACACGGCAAAAAGATTGACCGGGAAGCGGCTCAATTGCTGACCCATCTGGCCGGCGACGAACTGGGGCAGATCGACCAGGAGCTGGGCAAGCTGGCGGCCTCGATCGGCGAGAAGCCGGCCATCGACGCGGCCTCCGTCGAAAAGCTCGTGGGCGGTTGGAAATCCGAAACAACCTGGAAAATGCTCGACGCGGTTCGCGACGGGCATGTGGCCACCGCCGTCGAGTTGCTCGATAAGTTGATCGCGGCGGGGGAGCCCGCGATCAAACTGCTGGGCGGAATCAATTACGTTTACCGTCCCGTGGCCAAAGCGATCGAACTGTCGCGACAGGGCCTATCGCTGGACGCGGCGCTGGCTCAAAGCGGAGTGAAACCATTCACGATTTCGCCCTTAAAAGACTACCTCCGCCGGCTCACGCGTCCCCGCGCCGAGCGGATTCTGACGTACCTGCTTTCGGCAGACGTCGATCTCAAGCGCTCCAGCGGCCTGGACGACCGGCAGATTCTCGAACGGCTGCTCCTTCAACTGGCGGGAAACATCTGATGGCCGCTCTGGATGCCGATCGTCTGCTCATTGCCCGCATTCGCGCGGGCGAGCAGGATGCGTGGGCCGAGTGCATCGCCCGATTCGAGGGACGGCTGCTGGCGTTTGTCGACAGCCGACTCAGAGACCGCGCCGCAAGCGAAGATGTCGTGCAGGAGACCTTTCTGGGGTTCCTCGTGGGCCTCCCCAACTACGACGACAATACGCCTCCGGAAACGTTCCTCTTCTCGATCGC
>DATGKC010000181.1:0-4687 GCA_035294845.1 Planctomycetaceae bacterium
GCGATTTTTCTGGCGGCAACCGTCTACGGGCTCGGCAAGACGTTTTTCTGGCCGACCATGTTGGGCGTGGTGGGCGAGCGATTTCCCAAGGGGGGGGCGCTCACGATGGGAACGACCGCGGGGATCGGCATGCTGTCGGCAGGGCTGCTGGGTGGTCCGCTGATCGGCTACAACCAGGACTTCTATCGCTCGCAGATGCTTCGGGAAGAGGCCCCCGACACGTTCGAGAGGTATGTCCACAGGGAGCCTTACAGCGAAGCGCTGGGCGCCTTTGTCGATGAAAAAGAGAAGCAGGAAGGCACGTGGCCTGCGAAATACGGCGACGTCATCTTGAAAGAGAAGCCTGATTCTTTCTTGTTCTTGCCGGCTGTCTCGGGCCTGGACGGCAAAAAGGTCGAAACGCTGAAGGACAAAATCAAGACGCTCGAAACAAAGGAAAAAAAGAACGAGCAAATCACTTCCGACGAACGGCTCACCCAGGTCGAAGAAAAGGACAAAGGGCCCGTTTTGAAGGCCGACATCTATGGGGGCCGCATGGCGCTCAAATGGACGTCGCTCGTCCCGGCCATGATGGCGGTCGGTTATCTCATTCTCGTGCTTTATTTCCATTCGAAGGGGGGATACCAGGTCGAGGTCTTGGATGGCCAGAAACCGGAGGGAGAACATTACACGGGAGGCATGGAAGGTCCGGTCGAGGCGTAGTTCATGATCGTCAGTTGGAATTGGCTCAAGGAATACGTTCGCCTCGACATGTCGGTTGAGGCGCTCACCGAGCGCCTGATGATGGCCGGGCTGAATCTCGAAGAGGTGGCCGAAGTCGAAGGGGACCTCGCCATCGACCTGGAGGTCACGAGCAACCGCCCCGACTGCCTCTCGCACATCGGCGTGGCGCGCGAGACGGCCGTGCTGTTCGATCGCCGGCTGGAGTTGCCTTCCGCCTCGCCGATGGAAAAAGGCCCCGCGACCGCTTCCATCGCGTCAGTCGAAAATCGCGCGCACGACCTGTGCCCGCAATACATTGCCCGCGTCTTCCGCGGAGTCAAAGTCGGTCCCAGTCCCGATTGGATGCAGCGGCGCCTCAAGACCCTCGGCATCCGGCCGATCAACAACGTCGTCGATATCACCAACTACGTGCTCATGGAGTGCGGCCAACCGCTGCACGCGTTCGATTTCGACCGGCTCGTGGGGCGCAAAATCGTCGTCCGCCGCGCCGAGAGGGGCGAACGAATCACCGCTATCGACCAGCGCCAGTACGAATTGCCCGCTGAGGCATGCGTCATCGCCGATGCCGAGCGGCCGGTGGCCATTGCCGGCGTGATGGGGGGCCTCGAAACCGAAATTGGCGATCGCACGACGAACTTGCTCATCGAAACGGCCGAGTTTGCGCCGCTTTGCGTGCGAAACACGGCCCGCAAGCTGGCCCTCTTCAGCGATTCATCGTACCGATTCGAGCGGGGGATCGACCGGCTTGGACTCGATTGGGCCAGCCGCCGCTGCGCGCAGTTGATTGTCGAGCTGGCCGGGGGCGAGCTGTGCGCCGGTTCGGTCTTTGCCGGCCTGGCCCCGCAGTCCCGCCGCGAGCCGATTACGCTCAGGCTGTCGCAGATTCCAAGGATCCTGGGGATCGACATTGCCAAAGTGGAAGTGGTTCGCATTCTCAAAGCGCTCGGACTCTCGGAGCTGACTTCCCATTTTGCCGAGACGGTGACGTTTGCCGCTCCCGCGTGGCGGCGCGATCTGACGCGCGAGATCGACCTGATCGAAGAAGTCGCCCGCATTCACGGCTATGAAAAAATTCCCGAAGACGTTCTGGTGCCCTTGGAAGTCAGCAAACCCACGCTGCACGACCAGCTCTGCCAGAGGCTCTCAGACGCGCTGTTGGCGGCGGGTTTTTTCGAAGCGGTGACGCTCTCGTTTGTCGACGAAACTCTCGCCGAGATGTTTCGGGCCTCGACCGAATCGCCCCTGTTGCGCGTCGAGCATTCGTCGCGCCAGCGCGAAAACATCTTGCGGCAGAGTCTGGTTCCCAGCCTATTGCAGAGCCGGCGGCACAACGAACGCCATGGGAATGTGAATGCGCAGCTTTTCGAAATCGCCCGCGTTTTCTTCAGTGCCGAGCCCGACCGACCCGAGGCTCAGCCTATTTTACTGGGCATGGTCAGCGGCCAGTCGTTTGCCGAGATGAAGGGCATCATTGAGATGCTCGTGAAGCGAACGAACCGCGAGGCGTCTCTTACAGTGCGCCTCGTCGTCCGGCCTGAATTCATTCCAAGTCGCGGCTGCGAGCTGCTTTTGCAGGGAAAGCGGCTGGGTTGGCTGGGGGAGGTGGCCCACGGCGTGAGGCAGCGGTTGGAGCTGCACGACCCCGTGACGGCTGCCGAGATCGACATCGCGGCGCTGGAAGCGATCGCTGACTTTTTCCCGGCATGCCGCTCCATTCCCGAATTCCCCGCGATCGAGCGAGACCTCAATTTCGTCATTGACGAAACGCTGGCATGGCAGGAATTGGAAGATGTGGTGCGCGGCGCCGCAGGGCCCCTGTTGGATTCCGTCGCGTTCGCCGATCAGTATCGGGGACAGCAGATCCCATCGAATAAGAAGTCGTACGTGCTGCGGCTTGTGTACCGCGCCCCGGACCGAACGTTGACTGCTGAAGAAGTCGACGCCGCCCAGAATGCGATCGTCGCCGCATGCGGCGAAAAACTCGACGCCGTTCAGCGGTGACATTCTTGGAGGCAAGGGCCGTCGGCTTTCCACCGAAACTGTTGCATCCGAAGGGATGAATCGTCGTGCAGCTCGAAGAGCGCGGTTTGATCTTTGACGCCGCTCGCCAACCGGACGAGGCGCGCGTCAATGCGTTCACGAGCGTCGCCAGGCTCACATCGGGGCTTTTGATCGCCGGACATCAATCGGGAAGCGCCAAGCACGCCATCGACGCGACGCTGAGGCTGAACCGATCGAACGACGGCGGCAGAACCTGGGAAACGATTCCGTTCCGCTTTGCGACGTCACTCGACGGCAAGCCCGGTTCTCTCTCATCGGGAGACATTGTCGAGCTTCCCTCGGGGCGCTTGCTCATCACCGGCACCTGGTTCGATCGCAGCGATCCTTCGCGGCCGCTTTTCGATCCTCAAACGCAAGGCATTTTGCACAGCCGGCAAGTGCTGGCGGTCTCTGACGACCAGGGAATGACGTGGGGGCCGTGGAAGGTGATTCCCACGCCGGGGCTCAAGGGGTGCGCTTCGACCGGGCCGATGCTGAGCTGGAGCGATGGGACGATTGCCGCCGCCTTCGAGAGCTACAAAGAATACGACGACCCGGGGCCTGCGCATCACGCCGCATGGTTGATCGTCTCGCACGACGGCGGAAAAACTTTCCCGGACATGCACCTGGTTGCCCAGCATCCGGAGCACGCGATTTTTTTCTGGGATCAGCGGCTGTGCGCCGGCAAAATGGCCGGCGAATACTTTGCCTTGTTCTGGACGCACGACCTGGTCCACCAGCAAGACCTAAATGTGCATTTCAAACACGGCGCGCTGGGCGAGGGCGCCCCTGTTCGGCGCGGGTCTCCGGACCCCGCCGATCCCTCGATCAAAGACACCGCCATTCCCGGTCAGATCGCAGCGCCGCTTCTGCTCGATGACGGCAGGCTGCTCGCGTTCGTCGTCGATCGCCACCGTCCGGGCTCGATGACGCTGTGGTGTTCGCACGATCAAGGTCTCACGTGGCCGGAAAAAGAAAAACTGGTGGTCCACTGGCACGATGAACGGGCCGCGCTCACACAACAAGGCGCCACCGTCGATTACAACGAATACTGGGACGACATGTTGAAATGGAGCTTCGGTCACCCCGCGCTGGTCGATCTCAAAAACGGCAAGGCGCTCTGCGTCTTCTATGCCGGCACGCCCGGCGCCTTGAGCATCCACTGGGCGCGGATTGATCTCGGGGGCCGATCGAGCAACAGGGCCGGCAATCGGTAGTGGAATTCGTGAGAATTCCGGTCGAGCCATTGGTAGCGGAATTCGTGAGAATTCCGGTCCAACGCAAGTCCGCGCAAGAGTGATTCGGAATTTTCACGAATTCCGCTACGAATCTCCGGCGTGCGCCCCTGGCGACCGGCGGTCGCACTTGCGTTCCGATGGTTGTTTCGGATAAAACTCCCGGCGGAAAGGATGCCCACAATGAGCCCGCCGACCTTGGGAGCTCTCGCACAGCGAGTCGAGGGAGAAGTTCAGGGGAATGCCGCGCTTCTCATCCAGGGCGTTGCGGCTTTGGCCAAGGCCGGGCCAAACGAAATCAGTTTCGCCGGCAGCGACAAGCACCTGCGCTTGCTGGCTTCCAAGCGTGCCGGGGCGTGCCTGGTCGGCCGCGACCAGCGTGCGAACCGCCTTTTGCAGGATGTAAAAGCGTCGCTCGTATTCGTCGACGATCCGCAGGATGCCGTGATCGCCTTGGCGCGCGAATTTCGCCCCGAGCCCGCCCGTGCGGCGATCGGCATTTCGCCGGCCGCCGTCGTCAGTCGAACGGCCAAAATCGGAGCCGATTGCAATATCTTTCCCGGCGCGTTTGTCGGCGAGAACGCCGTCATCGGCGCGCGATGCGATCTCTTTCCCGGCGTCTACGTTGGTCGCGACTGTGCGATCGGTGATGACTGCGTCTTGCATCCCCATGCCGTGCTGTACGCCGA
>DATGKC010000182.1:0-5316 GCA_035294845.1 Planctomycetaceae bacterium
TAGCTCAGTGGTAGAGCACCACGTTGCCAACGTGGTCGTCGTGGGTTCAATTCCCATCACCCGCTCTTGCCCTTCGATCGGGCCGGCTAGAGAACGTTTTCCGTTTCACCCACAGTGCACCCGACAGTTCATCATGAGTGATACAACCGAAGAAAATCCAGACGTGAACGACGAAGCGAGCTCGGGGACGGCCGTCGCCGAAACGGGTGAAGAAACTCCGTTCAAGATCTCGCCCACCGTCGGCATCGAGAAGACAGGCCCGTGCCGCAAACACGTCCGCGTGAGCGTTTCCAGGTCCGATCTCGATCACTACTACAACGATGCCGTCAAAGACCTGGTGACGAACGCGGCCGTGCCTGGCTTCAGGACCGGACATGTTCCCCGAAAGCTCATCGAAAAGCGATTTCGCAAAGAGGTGGGAGAACAGGTGCGGCAGAAAGTGCTGATGGAGAGCCTGGAACGTCTCGGCGAAGACCACAAGCTCGACGCCATCAACGAGCCTGATCTCGATGTGGAATCGCTGGTGCTCCCCGAAACGGGCGACTTCACATATGAATTCGACGTCGAGGTGCGCCCCGAGTTCGAGCTGCCCAATTATTCGGGGCTATCGATCGCGCGTCCTGTCCGCACGATCACCGACGCCGATGTCGATGCTCATCTCGAAAAATACCTGTCGCAATTCGGCCAGCTTGTGCCCTACGACGGCGCGGCCGGCAGCGGCGATTTCGTGCTGGCGAATCTGCGATTCGAAAATGCAGGCCAAGAGCTCGACCGCGCCGAGAATCGCCAAATTCGCATTCGTCCCACATTGCGGTTCGCCGACGCCGAAATCGCCGATTTCGATCGCTTGATGGAGGGCGTGCGGCCCGGCGACGTCCGTCAGGTGGTCACGAAGATTTCGGTTGAAGCGTCGAAGGTCGAGCTCCGCGGAGAGCCGGTGGCGATCACCTTTGAAATCACCGACGTCAAGCGATTGCGGCTCCCCGAGCTGAATGCCGAGTTCTTCGATCAAGTGGGGGTTGATTCCGAGGCGGAGCTTCGCCAGGAGATTCGCGACGTCCTCGAGCGCCAGAGGGTCTATCAGCAACGTCAAGCCACGCGCCGGCAGGTGCTCGAGCAGATCACCGCATCGGCCGACTGGGAACTCCCCGAATCGTTGGTGAAACGCCAGGTCGAAAACGCGCTCCGCCGCGAAATTCTGGAAATGCAGCAGGCAGGATTCACCGACGAGCAGATTCGCGTGCGGCAAAACGAGCTCTTGCAACGGCAGATCTCGATGACCCGCCAGGCCCTCAAAGAGCATTTCGTGCTCGACAAGATCGCCGCGCAGGAAAAGCTGGAGGTCACTCCGCATGACAAGGACGTTGAAATATCGTATATGGCGGCGCAGCGCGGCGAGAGTTCCCGCCGGGTGCGCGCGCGGCTCGAAAAAATGAACCTGATGGATAATCTGGATGCCCAAATTCTGGAGCGCAAGGCGGTCGACGTCGTGCTCGAGAAGGCGGTGTTCGAAGACGTGCCCGGCGAGGCAGAACGCGCTGAAGGCGTCGAGGCCGTCGAATTGTCGGTTTGCGGACACGAAGTCGAACCGGCCCCCAAGTCGGCCGAAACCGGCGCCGGCTAGACCGGCGCAAAAGATTCAAGGAGGAATTCCGATCTGACGCGACCTTTTGCTGTCGCTGCGTTCCGGCGTGTTCAATTTACTTCTACAGAGGTCATCATGTTCGATCAGTTTTCGGGGCACGTTTCGCCGGTCAATCAGCGGCCCCGCGATTATATGCGTCAACGGCAGATGACGATCGGCGATCTGTTGCTCGAGAACCGCATCGTGTTTCTCGACGGGCCGATCCACGACGTGAGCGCCAATCTCATCGTCATGAAGCTCCTGTTCTTGCAGTCCGAAAACCGCCACCAGGACATTCACCTGTACATCAATTCGCCCGGCGGATCGGTCAGCGCCACGATGGCCATTTACGACACGATGCAGTTCCTCGACTGCCCGATCGCCACTTACTGCGTGGGGCTTTCGGCCAGCGGAGGCGCCATCGTGCTGGCCGGCGGAACCAAGGGAAAGCGTTTCGCCCTGCCGAATTCCAAGATCATGATTCACCAGCCCTACGGCCAGGTCGGCGGGCAGGTTTCCGATATCGAAATTCAGGCCAAGGAAATTCTCGAGACGCGCGAGACGCTCAATCAGATTCTGGCGCAGCACACCGGCCAGCCGCTGGAGGTGATCGCTCGCGACACCGAACGCGATCGCTACTTGAGCGCCGCTCAGGCCAAAGAATACGGCATCGTCGATGAAGTGCTTGCCAAGCCCCCCAAAAAGGAAGGCGAAAAAAAATAGCCGCATGAAACCGTCGCCCATCCCGCGCGAAACCGCCCGCGGCGCGCAACCCCGCTCGCCTCGATTTTTCGAAGCAACCGCCGCAGCTCGATTTTTTTGAAAGAACTCACCATGTCGATTCTGGTTCCTTACGTGATCGAAAAGAGCGGCCGCGAAGAGCGGGCGATGGATATTTATTCCAGGCTGCTCAAGGACCGCATCATTTTCCTGGGAACGCAGGTGAATGACGTGGTCGCCAACGCCATCGTCGCCCAGCTCTTGTTCTTGCAGTTCGAAGACGAGAAGGCCGACATTCACATGTACATCAACTCGCCCGGCGGGTCGATCACCGCCGGCATGGCGATCTACGATACGATGCAGTTCGTCAAGTGCGACGTCTCGACGTATTGCATCGGGCAGGCCTCGAGCATGGGGGCGATCTTGCTCACCGCCGGCGCCGCCGGAAAACGCAACGCTCTGCCCCATGCCAGAATCATGATCCACCAGCCCATGGCCGGCATGGAGGGGACGGCCACCGAACTCGAAATCCACGCCAAAGAAGTGCTGCGCATCAAGCAGATGATGAACGAAGTGCTGCTCAAACACACGGGGCAAACCCTCACCAAGATCGAGCAAGACACCGACCGCGACAATTTCATGTCGCCCGAAGAAGCCAAATCGTACGGACTCATCGACAACATTCTCGAAAGACTTCCCTCCGCGATTGTCCCGCCCGCGCCGGCGCCGTAACGTTTTTTGCCCGCAGGGGGGCAAGTCGTCACCAGCCGTCGTATGCCGCTCTTCCGCCAGCCGCTGTCGTTGCGACAGGCCGCCTCGGGGGCGCTGTGCGCGCTGTCGCTGGCCGGTTGCGCGCTGCGCGGCAATGTCGATGTGCTCGAATCCGAGCTGCATAAGCAGGAACTGGCCCAGGAACAGCTCGCCGACGAGCTGGCACAGGCCCGCAACGAGCTCAAGATCGCGCGCAGCGACGCGGCGGCCCTGCGCACGCAGTTGGCCGAGCATCACCAGGTCGCTCTTTCTCCCGAGCAGGCCGACGTGCTGTATCGCGCCGAGGCGATCAAGTTCAACATGCTGCTCACCAGCGGCCAGGACCGCGATAAAGAACCCGGGGACGAGGGACTGTCGGTCTTGCTGACGCCCGTCGATGCGCATGGCGACCTGGTCAAGTTGGCCGGCGAAGTCGTGCTGGAGCTTTTCGACATGACGCTGGCGCCCGACCAGCAGCGCCTCGGCGAGTGGAAGTTCACGATCGATGAGGTGCGCGAACACTGGCATCGCGGCTTTCTGAGCGCGGGATATCTGTTTCAGGTCGACTGGCAGAGCCTGCCTGCGGCCCCGGATCTGACGCTGCACGCGCGCCTCACGGTCCCCGACGGACGCCAATTCGACGCCACGACGCAGATCAAGGTCGCTCCGCCTGGAAGTCAAGCGCCTGCTGTCGCACGCGACTCGAAACCTGAGCCAGGCGCGCCTCCGTCAACGCGCAAAGGAACCGCCCGACCCGACCGGCGCGTCGTTCCGGCCGCCGGAAAGGCGACGCTCCGGAAAGTCGCACCTCCGGCCGGCACAGGCGAAACGCTTGAGTCACCCGTCCCGCAAATTCGTCCGGTAGAGGGGGCCGGCCACGCCCTTCCCACGCGCACCAGCGACGTTTGGACCGAGGCGACGATCCCGACGTTGCGCTGAACCAGGATCCCACGTTGCCGGCCTCGCGCGTGGCCGCTCAGTGCCGGCGGCGCGGTTTGCAAAATGAGCAAGCGCGGCCGGGTGGCCCGCCCGTCCTGGAGGGCGGGGGGGTTCCGCAAGGAACAAGAGGCCACACCGTTCGCGCTGCTTTGCTCCGTGCCGTGTTCAACACATGGACCCGCATGGCGCGGCCTCTTGTCGCTGGCGCGACCCGGCCGGTGCTCGCGCACGCGGCCGGGCCACCCGGTCATAGCCCTGCCATACGCCTGCGGCTCAGTGCGCGCGGCCTTGCAACATATGAGCGCGGGCCATCGCGTCTTCGGCCTCGGGAATCTTTCCGCAGCGCTGGTAGATCACCGATAACTGCGTGAATGAAAATGGATCGTTCGGTTCCAGTTCGGTCACGCGCCGGGCATGGGCGATGGCCTCGTCCGGGCGGCCAAGTTTCTGCAAGTGCACTCCCAGGGCCGAGTGAGTCAGCACGTGCTCGGGAGCGATCTTCAGAATTTCTTCGAGCTTGGCGACCGCCTCGGGAAGCTTTCCGGCGTTTTTGAGCTTCGAGGCCTCGTCGTAGAGCTCTTCTGGCGTGGACATGTTTTTCCAATCTCCGTGGTTTATGTGCGCTCATCATACTGCGCCGGCGCGGGTTGGCAAAGGATGACCCAGCCGGATACAACTGAGAGACGCCGTCGTTTCACGTGAAACGCCCGCGTTCCGCCATGTCTGACGATCCCCCCTCAACCATCGAACCTGCATCGACCAGGCGGTCCGGCGCCGCCGAATGGCTGCTCGTCGTGGCCCTGTTTCTCACAGGCCTCGTGTTGCGCTCGGCTTACCCCTCGCGGCTGGCGGTCGAGCATTTCGACGAAGGGGTCTATGCGTCCAATATTTTCTTCAGCGGCGAAAAAGGTGACGAGCACTATCCTGACCAGCACTTGTATGCGCCGCCGCTTTTGCCCTTCTTGATTGAATACACGATGTTGCTGCTGGGGCCGTCGAATTTTGCCCCGATGGTGGTGAACATCATCGCCGGCAGCATGACGGTTCCGCTCGTGTGGTGGGTCGGCCGGCGCTGGTTCGGGCCGACCGCCGGGCTTGCTTCGGCGACGCTTGTGGCGCTGAGCGACGTGCATATTTTTTTCAGCCGCACTGCTCTTACGGACGTTTTGCTCTGCTTCTGGCTGATTGCCGCCGTTTACTTTTTCTGGGAAGCGCTGACGAGCGGCAGCCGCCTGGCGCTTTTGGTCGCCGGTCTTACGACGGGTCTCGCCTGGTGGACGAAG
>DATGKC010000183.1:0-5230 GCA_035294845.1 Planctomycetaceae bacterium
CGCCAGTCCGCGGGCCGTCTGCATTCCGATCCGCAAAACTTCGGCCGTCGCCAGCGGTCCCTCGGCGTCAAGTCGTTTTTGCAGCGAGGCGCCGCGGATATAGGGCATGACGAGGTAGGGCAACCCGCTCGCCTCGGACACCGCATGGATGGCGATGACATTTTCATGCACGACCGCGGCTGCGGCGCGGGCCTCGCGCGCGAAGCGACTTCGAGCCGCCGCACTGGTCGCCAAATGCGGCGCCAGAACTTTAATTGCCACGTAGCGGTTGAGCGCCACATCGAGGCCCTTGAGCACGACCCCCATTCCGCCGGAGCCGATCACCCCGGCGATCTCGTATCCGCCCAATCTCCCCAACATCCTCGGATCGTCGGTGGCGCTTAGGAACCCGAGCACGTGGTCGGCGCTAGGCACATCAGCTTCGGCGCGCCAGGCTGAGCCGCCAGCGCTCGATACCGACGACGGGCGGGAGCCCAATACTTCATCGGACGCGCTGAGAAAATCATGCGCTTCGGCCCATAGCGCCGGTTCAGCCGCCAGACATTCGAGGCGGCCGCGGCAATCAGCACATTCATTGAGGTGCTTTTCCAAGCTCAGGCTTTCGTCTTCGCCCAGAGTGTCGCTCAAGAATCGTTCGAGCGATGCCAGGTCGCAATCAGGCGCTTTGTCGCTTACTCTCTCTTCAGACATCCGATTCCCCCTCCCAGTCGCGCACTTTTTCCTTCAAACGCCGCATGACGCGGCTGCGGGCCGCATAGACTGCCCCGCGCGACCGCTTCAGGTCCCGAGCCACATCGTCGGGATCGCGGCCTTCGACAGCGGTCAACCAGAAGGCACTCCAGGTCGCGGGATGAAATTCCGGGCGAATCCGCCGAGCCGCCCAGCGGAAAACTTCGCGGCGGTGTTCGATGCGGACGATTTGCGAATCAGGTCCGTCGGGGGCCGGTTGAGCGTCCAAAACCTCCTGCAGCCCCGAGTCGCCGCTCCCGCGGTCCAGTGCACCCCGCGTCAATGCGTTGACGATGGCATTCATGGCCACGCGGGTCAGCCATGTGCGAAATTGGGCCCGGTTCGGATCGACTTGCCAGCGCCCTATAACGCGAGCCACTGCCGTCAGCACGTGTTGTACGAGATCTTCGGCATCCGCGTTTTGCAATCCCTTGCGGCGCGCCAGGCGATGGATGACCGGACGATAAATCTCCGTAAATTCCATCCACGCTTCGTCATCGGCGCGGTCCTTCAGCCGAATCAAGAGGCTCGCTCGGGTATCTGGAGAAGCGCTCATGCAGTTCCGGTGCGGCGAATGGAAACGTCCTATCTTATACACACATCGGGGGCCGACGTCTGACGCGGATTGGCAGAAAAACGACGCGCGATCGACCGCAAGCATCAGAGTGCGAATGGGCTTGCATCGATCCGCGCTGATCCGCGAAATTTCGCGGGTTTTTTTCTGCGTGTTGAGAATCTGAATCCTCACGAATTCATTTTGGCAGAAACCATTACGATGTCCCAAGCTTGATCGGGGGTCCAAAATCGCGCGCAATAACGCGACTTACGGCGCATGAACCGGCGTCGCTCCAGCCGGAAACCATTTTCGCAGCAGGGTTTGGGAAAACTGTCGTGTGAGGCCTCTTACGGTCGAGTGAGTGCCGGAACAAATTGGCGCGTCCTTGTCGGCAGCCAGCACCGCGCCTAGGATTCTTGAGACGAATCGATCATTTGGAATAGGAGCAGAAGGCAGAAGCATGAGGTCGGCAATTGAAGAATTGGCTGCTGATGAATGGGCGACTGATGAACCGGTCTCTGGATTCTCAGAAGTCGTGCGTCCGCCGGCGCCGCCGGATTCGGATGCGGCACTTTTGGATGCATATTCGCGAGCCGTTATTTTTGCCGCCGAAAAGGTCAGCCCTTCGGTGGTCAATGTCGAAGTTATGAATCGCCACTCTCGGCGCGGGGGATATGGCCGTCCCGCGGGCGCGCGGCCGGAATCGGGGAGCGGCTCGGGCTTCGTCCTCACACCGGATGGTTTTGTGCTCACCAACAGCCACGTGGTGCACGAGGCCGACGAGATACAAGTGACGCTCGCCGACGGGTTCCGCTCGGCGGCCGACCTGGTTGGCGACGACCCTCACAGCGACCTGGCGATCATTCGCGTTCACACGTCGGGACTCACTCACGTCACACTGGGCGATTCGCAGGCGATTCGCGTGGGCCAGTTGGCGATCGCGGTCGGAAATCCCCTGGGCTTTCAGTGCTCGGTCACGGCGGGAGTCGTCAGCGCGCTGGGGCGATCGCTGCGCGCCCGTTCGGGCCGGCTGATGGACGATATCTTGCAGACCGACGCGGCCCTCAATCCCGGCAACTCTGGGGGACCCCTGGTGAACTCGCACGGCGAAGTGATTGGAGTCAATACGGCGATGATTCTTCCCGCACAAGGAATCTGCTTCGCAATTGCCAGCAACACCGTCAAACGCGTTGCAACTCAATTGATCGCCTACGGCAAATTCCGGCGCAGCCACATTGGGGTCGCCGGCCAAAACGTCGCTTTGCCGCGCCGGCTCGTACGCGACCACGACCTTCTCGACGACGCGGCCATCTTGGTTGTGGGCATCGAAGATGAGAGTCCGGCAATGCAAGCGGGTTTGGAACGAGGCGATCTGATCATCGCATTCGACGACGTGCCTGTCACCAGCATCGACGAGCTGCACTCCCGCCTTACCGACACTCGTGTCGGCGTGCCGACGCCGATCACCGTCGTGCGCGACGGAAAGAAGCAGCGGTTCTCCATTATTCCGGCGGAGCTGCCCGAGTGAGCGGCATCGTCAGCAAGGGAATTTCGTGCGCTTGCGGCGCCGGGCCGCCCAGAGTCCGGCCGCGCCAAGCGCCAGCAACGTCAGGCTGCCCGGTTCGGGAGTATTGAGAATCGGCGTCTGGCTGAAACTTCCCTCATGGCCGCCGCCGACGAAGGTGATGGCCGTATCAAACGTGGGGGGTTGCGCATTCGGATCGAGATCGTTGTCGACAAGAATTCCGGTGATGCTGAACTGCGAAACTCCGCCCGGATCGACGGACGTGAAGAAGAACGGGATGCCGACAAACAAGTCTTCAACATGGTTCCCAAAGACAAGCGTGAATTCGCTTTGGCCTGTCGTCGGAAGCGATTCGGGAACTTCGACGCTTGCGAAGTTCGGACCGCTGAGAATCTGAAAGTTGTAACCCGTGGCCGCCGGCGGATCGAAGAACAGAGGATTCGCGTTCCCCAAGCCTCCGGGAGTGATCGTGTAATTGAATACGTAGCTGGTGCCGGGGTTCGGTGAAATTGGGTTCGATAGAGCGCTGCCGACAGGTTGCGGGCCGCCGGAAGGTTCTGGCGAGGCGCCGCCCGGCCCATTGCCCGATCCCGCCTCGCCGGATGGCGAATTCGATGCTCCGGGGATCCCGCCTATCCCCTCGCCGGCGCTCCCCGTCGTGGCTTGACCAAAGCCATTCGCTGCCGTCGATCCCGCTGAAGTGCCGCTTGACGAAGTCACGGGAATGCCGGCGAACGATCCCCCTGCCCCGGCTCCCGATCCCAATCCCCCCGATGATCCAATCCCGGCGCTCCGGCGGAACCGGCCGGAAGTCGACCCGACCGCCGGATCTCCAGGCGCTCCGGACGAAAACACTCCTGCAGCGGCAGTCATCAGCCGGCTCGATCCGCCGCCTCCGGAAGCCGAATTGTCTGCTGGTCGGCCGTCGGCAGGATCGTCGATGCCGCTGTTTTCGGACGCATTGCCGTTCGGCTGCGGCGGCTGGCAGTCATAGCAGGAATTGCAACACGGGGCGCCGCATTCGACGTGCGCGAGCTGTGGGCAGACCAGCCGCTCGAAAATCAATCCGCCGCGCGATTCGGGCAATCCCGCCGTCCAAATCGCGCCCGCAATGCTGATCGCCAAAGCGATCGCGGGTCGCCGACAGAACCTGCAATTCATGCATTATGCTCGACGTGGACTGCAAAGAATCCAAACCATTGAGCAAAGTGCATTCCACGGGCAGTGAACCTGCTCGAGCGACATTTTTGTCGGCAAAGAAGTTACAGACCGACCGGGTTATGGCATCATGTCGGCGCGCTGCCGCAAAAATGGCGGCCCAATCTCCACACGGTGATGCCTTGAATCACCGTGGGACAAGAAGATCGTGCACTTCACCGATACCCGCGCGGGATGTATCATACGGCGGCATGACCGGAACGGGACAATCAAAGGCTGATCGCACTTGCCGGCTGGCGACGCTCGGTTGCAAGGTGAACCAATATGAGACCCAGCTTGTCAAAGAGGCTCTTGAACAGAATGGCATCCGCGAGGCCGCCGAAGGCGAACCGGCCGACCTGTGCATCGTCAACACCTGCACCGTAACCTCCGAGGCTGATTCGAAGGCGCGCCAGCTCATACGCCAACTGGCCAAGCAGCAACCCGGCGCGCAGACAGTCGTCTTCGGCTGTTATGCCGCGCGCGAGCCGGAAACTCTGGCCCGCCTGCCTGGCGTGGTTGCGGTGGTTTCAGACAATCGCGAGCTGCCCGACGTCTTCGAGCGGTTCGGCGTCGCAAACTGGCCAACCGGCATCAGTCGGTTTGACGGCCATCGCCGCGCGTTCGTCAAAGTGCAGGACGGCTGCATCCTGAATTGCACCTACTGCATCATTCCTCATGTGCGGCCGGGATTGCGCAGCCGCCCGCCGCAGGAAATCATCGACGAAGTGCATAGGCTGGTCGATCACGGTTACAAAGAAATCATCTTGACTGGCATTCACCTGGGGCACTACGGCGTGGACGCCACGCGCGGCCGATCGGGGCGCAAGGCGTTTCGCCTGTGGCACCTGATCGGCCGGCTCGATCAAATTCCGGGAAATTGGCGGCTGAGGCTGTCGAGCCTCGAAGCCGCTGAGGTCGGACCCGATTTCATCGCCGCAGTGGGCGATTGCCGGCGGCTCTGCCCGCATTTTCACCTGTGTCTGCAGAGCGGATCGGACGACATCTTGTACCGCATGAAGCGCCGCTACAGCGCGGCGCGCTTTCTTGAAAAGCTCGCGCTGATTCGAGCCGGCATGAATGAGCCGGCCTTCTCGACCGATGTCATCGTCGGTTTTCCGGGAGAAAGAGAGAGTGATTTTCAGAAGACGCTGGCGACCTGCCAGGCAGCCGGATTCATGAAGATTCACGTGTTTCCTTTCAGTCCGCGGCGCGGGACGCCC
>DATGKC010000184.1:0-9024 GCA_035294845.1 Planctomycetaceae bacterium
CCAGGCGAATTCGCACAGCCGAACGGCGATTGGCTGCTTGAACATCCGCCGGCGGCGTTTCTTCCACGTGACCGGTGAACGGCTCGACCGTGGGGAGAGCCTCGAAGAGAATCTTGGCCCGCTGGCCTGGCGCAAGAAGGCGAGAGTCGCCGGGATCGACTTCGCATTCCAAAATGAAATTCGCGACGGCGCGCTCCTGCGTCGCCGCCTCAGATTCGAACGAGTCGGCCGGCGGGGCCATGACGAGGCGGCCAGCCAACGTAACCTGGCGAGTCAAGAGACGCCGGGCAACCAGGCTGGTCTTAATGCCGGCCAGTTGAATGCGATAAGGAGAAAACTGCATGCGCGCCACCAATCCTTCGGGAAGCATGATCGCCTCTCCTTTTTTTCTGCGCACCAGGTCCATATTGCAGACCGGGCAAATGGCCGGCCAGTCGGAGACGACTCCGGGATCCATGGGGCACCAGTACTCGGTGTCTTGCGACACGGCATGCTGGCCGAAGTGCGGCCCGCCGAATTTGTGCGTCCACGTATCCCAATAGTTTCGCAGAGATCCCCACAGTCCCACGACCAGAAAGGCCGCGACCAGCACGATGACGAAACGCAGCCGCACCTGCGCGACGCGAGCCGCCAGCAGCAACTGCCGCCTGAAGGCGCGCGCGACGCCTCGCCGCTGCGATCTGCCATCCGCATTGGCCTTCGGAATTTCTTCAGTCATCACTTTTCGTCATTATCGGGATTCTCGGGATCGGGCGCGGCCAGTTCGTCGGCGGGCATGAGGTGGTCCCAATGATTCAACAATTCGAGGTCCTCATGGCGAAACACCAACAGCGGATCGATGCCGATCACGGCGTACCGCACTTTTTCATCGGACTCGGGCCGGCTGAGCTTAAGCCGCACGGCGAAGCATCGCGCCGCTTCGCCGGGCGCCTCGCCGAGAATCTCGAAATCGTCGAGACGTTGGCCCTCCTTGCGCTGATTGTCGATCACCTGCACTTTCACGGCGAGCCGGTCGATCGGCCGAGGTAAGCAGCCGGCCTTCCAATCGTCGAGCAGCGCTTCGACGGCGGCACGGGCCAGATCGGCAGGAGGCGCGAACTTCTCCAGCGGGTCGCTTTGACGACTGCAACCGCTACAGGCCAGCGCCACGACGGCCGCAGCGCCAACCGCCAGGCGGCACCACGGCCGCGTCGCGGCTCGCGGCAAATCGACGAACGATTGATGTGCCGCGCCCGCGTGCAACCAGCGGCGCGCCAAGCGAGTTGTTGAGAATGAATGCATCGTCTCTCGCGGAGATTTCGAGATACTTCGTTCACTAAAACGGATCGTCGTAGACTTCTGTCCCGTTTCGAGTCCCCATTGCACGCCAAACCGTGAGATTGATGCTGCTGCTGGCAAATTTCACGCTGCCGTCTCCCATCATGACGTGAGCGCCTCCGCTATGCTGGCTCGACGCAGAGACCTGCATGGCCATGTTCGTCATCGTTCCGGGAAATGGAATGCCGGCGCACGAAATGGAATTGGGAACGGCCACGTGGTTGTACAGAGTGCAGCAGTTTTCCCCCATCACCCAGCTCGCCCCCCATTTGCTGGTGAGCGGCGTGGCCGTGGCCGGATTGGTCGCCATGCATGTTTGGAAGGTCATATCGAGCGTGGTCTGGTTCTGCATCACAAACAGGTCGCTCCGCGAATTCGGCGTACCGTTCCCGCGGATCTTTTCGCTGAAAAATGCGGTTTGACTCATGCCGTCGAGGACGTCGGCAGGCCTCACGCGGCTCAAGAAAAAGAAAATGCCGGCATTGCGCTCGTTTGGCGAAATGTCGGATGCGGCCGGCGTCGCCGTGCCGCGATCGCAGAGCCAACTCCCCTGATTCCCGACATAGTTGTTCTGCCCCTGCCAGTCGTTCATGACGGTCTGGTCGGAAGGACAAAGGAACATGGGAATCTTGACCTGCGAGGGAACCGTGTTGATATTTGACGGACTTTGATAAGGGGGCATGAAATTGATGACGCCGGCCATTCCAGGCGTATCCGGAGGATTCGTGAAGCTGATCGCCGCGAACAATGGTGCTTGCTCGACGTACGGGAGCAACATCGAGTGCACCGACCAGCGGGCATAGACCGGTGCGCCCAGGGCCGCGTATCCCGCGCCCTTACCGAACGGAAAGACCATGTGCGTGCTTTCATAGTTGGCGATCGCCAGGCCAATCTGCCGGAGGTTGTTTTTACACTGGCTGCGACGGGCCGACTCGCGCGCCTGTTGAACGGCAGGAAGAAGCAGCGCAACGAGAATGGCAATAATCGCGATCACGACGAGCAATTCGATTAAAGTGAAACCCGAACGAGTGCGTTTCATACCAGGGCTCCCTGGGAATGGATTGGAATGATCGGAGGAAGTCAAAAAACGACGTTATGCAAACATGCATCGGCAAAATGGCAAACGGTAAAGTACGACGTCCGGCTAGTTCAGTCCGAAATCGCGGCAGCGCGTCGGGTTGCGACATGCTGCCGGATAAGCCCGGCGAGGGAATGCAGCGCAGCACCAACCGGGATGAGGGGATTCTGATCGACTGACACCGCCGCATGAACGGCCGCGCTGGGCGGCGCCTGATGAGGCTTCGCCCTGGGCGCAAGCATTTCCCGCTCGTCGTGGCGACGTGAGAAGTCCGGCAGGTCCGGCAACGGCTATCTGGGCGGCCGATAAATGGCGCCCGTCCATAGCGGGCAAACAGCCGGATGATCTTCGAGAGAGAGCCGCCGCGCGTCGACTGACGACTGACTGCCGGCCGCCGAGAGCAGCGCCGAATCCCTCACCACAATCTTGAAGGGCTCAGTCGGGGCACCCGATGGCTGCGGGACATCGCTCGAACAATGCGGCCCGGTGCAGGCGCTTCCGCGAGAAGGGTCTGGAGCGTGCCACATCGTACTGGCGCCGCGTTCGGTTCTGGTGAGCTCCAGCGCCGAATCAGATCCATTTTTCGAAGCATGCCCCATCGCCTGGCCGCCTACGAGAACGTAATCGCCGCACCGCGCCTGGGCGCGCGAGGGAGAAAATCCGGCAACGGCCGCGACGGCGAACGCCGTTGCCGCAAGCAATCTCGATCGGGATAAATTTTGGCCGACGCTCATCTGACCGCGCTCGAATTGCCGCGAACAGGTCACGGCGCCATTGAGAAATCGCCTGACCGGAAAGAGATGACCGAACGAACGTCGCGTTGACGAAGCTCAAAAAGACCTGCCTTCATCTTAACCGTTCTCACACGCAATTCAACGGCGCATTGCAAAAAGTTGGCTCACACGTGGTTTATGTCCGAATGAATTCTCTGTTCGTACGCTCGATTGGCCGGCCCAGGAACTGGCCGCATCAGGCCGCGCGACATACAATTCGCTTGTCCGAGCAGCCGCTTCTCAGACGCCGGTTGTGCCGCTGATTCAGGCTGTTCGTGCTTGCAGCAAGTCGTCTCGTTCAAGGGAAATCCAGATGGGAAAACGGCGGAGACCGCCGGCTCGTTCCGGCCGGAATGAAAAATCCGGTCGAAAAAGCGTCAATTCCACGACGACTTCGCAAAACGCCACAGCCTCCTCTCGGCGACCGGCCGGCCGATCAAAGATCGGCAGACGCTCGAGCTTCGAGCGGGCTCAAGAGTTGGCATCGAAAGCGTTTCTCTCGCCTAATGTCGAGCGCAAAATCGAACTGGCACACCAGGCGCTTGAGCTTTCTCCCGACTGTGCAGACGCCTATGTCGTCTTGGCGCATTCCGTCGGCGACGCACGCCAGGCGCACGTTTTGCTCGAGCAGGCATTGGCCGCGGCCGAACGAGTGCTGGGGCCGGAGAAGCTCGCCGAGTCGGCAGGGCATTTCTGGCAGATCTCGGAAACGCGCCCTTACATGCGCGCCCGCCTGGCTCTGTGTGAATGCCTGTGGTCGATCGGCCGCCTGAACGAGGCGCTGCACCACCTCAAGGAAATGCTGAGATTGAACCCGACCGACAGCCAGGGCGTTCGCTACCTGTTGGCGGCGCATTTTCTGCAGCTTGGTCGTGACGACGAGTTCGACCAACTCATGGAACATTACGACGAGGCATCGACATTTGTGATGTTTTCGAAAGTTCTGCGTGAGTTCCGCCGCAGCGGCGATTCGAAAGCGGCGTTGAGCGCGCTCGCGCGGGCATGCCGCTGCAATAAGCATGTCGTTCCCTGCCTGCTCAACGGCATCCCGCCCAGCGCGTTGATTCCCAATTCATTCACTCCGGGACATCTCGATGAAGCCATCTTGTACGCTGTTGATTTCAGTGGCGGCTGGAAACAGACCTCGGGGGCCATCACCTGGTTGCGCCGTGCTGTAACGGCGAATCCCAAACCGGCCAAGCAGGCGCTGGGCCCGACAGCCGAGTCCAAAAAGCGACTCGTGCGCCTGCCCCAAGTTTACGGCTCGATCTGGCAGGCCACCGTCACCCGCGTGCCGACGTGGCTGCACGTCGGCCGGTCGCTGGTGCGTCCCTGGTCAACCTTGGTCGTCGATCAAACCGCGCACTCGATTCTCTTGCAAGAGCTGGCGGCACAGGAACCGACTGCCGAAATGCTGTTCGACTGCCTGGCTCGCGCGATGCGCAAACCACTCGTCGGCAAAAGCCACCGGCCGAGCGAGATTCAGGTTCGCGACGAGCCGATCTGGGAGACCCTCCTCCCCCATTTGCAGGAAATCGGCGTCGATTGCATCTTCCGGCCGGAGCTTGATGCGGCCGATTACATTTTGACCCAGATGCAAGATTTGATGCAGCCGGAAGGCGGGACGCCGGGGCTGACATCAGCGCCGAAATTCAGCTCGCCAATCGGCGCGAGGTTTTACGAAGCGGCCGCCGCCTATTTCCGGCGCGCGCCGTGGCAGCGGCTTCCATCCTATGCCGCGATAGAAGTCGATTGCCCGCAGTTGAAGGAATTCGGCGCCGGCCGCTGGCATGCGCTCGCGCTCGGCCAAGGGGGCCTGGCCTTGGGACTGGCGCTCTACGACCGCTTCAGCGCGATCGAAAGCGTTTGCAGCGGATGTTACTCGAAGTCTGACCGCGCGCCGCCGGAATCGACCGGGCTGTCGGTCATCTACAGCGAGAGCTTCGAAATCCCGATCGACGACCTGCTGGCGGCCGAACAACACCATTGGGAATTGGCGAGTCCCGAAGCCTACCCGCTCGTGCTTTGCGTCGATTCCGGGATGAACGTCCGCACTTCCGAACTCTGGGAATTGCAATTGCTGGAGAGCGTTCTCCGGGCGATCCCCGATTTTGTCGAGCAAAACCCGTATGCAAGCAGTTTGGAAGCCGCTGCCTCGGTTTCTGTGGTTTCCGCAAACCTCAAACTCGCTCTGGCCTGGCATAATGCAGAACCAGCCGCTTGTGGCAGTGCGTGCGAGCGCGCCTGACCGCAATCGGTCCGGCATCCGGCGCGGCGTTTACCAGGGGAAGGCAACCTTCATCTTGCCGGCCGTTTCGCCCAGCTCGCGAAGATGATCGCGGTGCAATGGGATCCCCTCGCTGCGGCAGCGTGTCGCTCGTTCGCATTCCAGCTCGCCGGGAAGGGTCACGCGCTCGAACCCCGGCCGCGCCGCCAAGCTCCTCAGTTCGGCCGCCGTTTTCTCGATCTCGTCATAGTACGAGTCGGGATCGCCAAATTGGCTGATATCGATCGCGTAGAAGAAATGTTCCGATCCCTCGGCCTCGGGAGTGCGCGTCTTATGGAGCGGCATGCGGCCGCCGACGAGTGGGCCGGCGAGTATCGAACACAAAAACGCCAGCCCGTAACCGCGCGGCCCGGCCGCCGGCAAGAGCGTCTTGGCATCAGCGGGAATTTCGGTGGGATTTCCTTCGGCATCAAGGGCCCAGTCGGGCGGGATGTTGCGGCCATAAAGGCCCAAGCTGTGCACCTTGCCCCACGATGAGACCGCGCAGGCCATATCAAGGCAAAATGGGCTTCCCGCACGCAGCGGCGCCGCCCATGCGAAGGCGTTGTTGGCCGTGCCCGGCCGGCGGCTGCCGTAAGCGGCCACGGTGGCCGGACCTGTGCTCGTCGTGCAATACCCGATCATTCCGGCTTCGGCGGCCATTAGGGAATAGACTGCGGCGGCGCCAAAGTGCTGGCTATTAAAAACTCCTACAGTGCCTGTGCCTACTGCGCGAGCCATCTCGATCGCCATGTGCATGGCCTTGGTCGAAGCGACGTGACCCAGATTGCGACCCCCGTCGAGCACGGCAATCGCCGGCGTCTTCTTCACCACCAGTGTCTGGCCGCGCGGGTCGATGTCGCCGCGATCCATAGCGGCCAGGTACCGCGGCGTCGCTCGGCTTCCGTGCGACTGAATGCCGCGCAAGTCGGCTTCAATCTGGCGCGCGGCGGCGATCTCGGCTTCGGCGCGGAACATGCCTTTCTGAACATAGAGCGCGACCAACAGCTCTTGCAGAGGCTCGGCCTGGATAATCACTTCCTGCTGGGGATCGTTTGGGTAATCCGGAATGTCTGGCATGATTTGAGGTTTCAGGAGTCTTAACGCCACAAAGCCAAAATCGGCTCCGGGTCGGAAAAATCGGGCGCCAGATGATCGGGGGCCGCGGCAGATAGTTCTTCCAATGTGTGATTGCCCGTCGCGACGGCGATCGTGCGGGCGCCGATCGCCCGCCCGCAACTGACGTCGGTCGGCGTATCGCCGATAACCCAAACGCGATCTAAATCGAGTCTTCCGTTGACGCGGCCGGTGACCGCGGCGAGCGCCTCGCGAGCCACGTCGTCCCGCTCCAGATGGTTATCGCCGAAACCGCCAAACTCGAAATACTGATCGAGCGCAAAATGCGACAGCTTAATGCGCGCTCCCTCACGCGTGTTGCCGGTCAGCAGGCCCAACACCACGTCGTGGCGCGCACGCAAACCCTCGAGCAGCGCAACGATGCCAGGCAAGACCGAACCCGTGCGAGCGGCAAGCGATGCGGGAAGGGCTCGCAGGTAAGCCGCGCGAAATCGTTCCCAATGCTCCTGCCGATCGTCGATCCCGTGAAAGCGAAACAAATCGCGGGTGATTCCGCGGTCGGTCCGGCCGTGAACCGCGACTTGATCGGTCGGTTCATCGACGCCAAATGCCGACCGGAGCCCTTCGCGCAAAGCGGCCATTCCGGCGCCGCGTGTGTGGATCAGCGTTCCGTCAATGTCGAACAGGCAAACGTGCATAGAATCGTGTTCGATTGTCTCTTTTCCAGCAAGTCATTCATCTCGGGAAGAGCTTGCGTGCTCTGCACGCGCGGCATACATTCTTCGCTGGTCTTCATAGCGGGATTGAGAGCATGGTTCAAGAGCGCACGACTCCTGCGGCGGGAATTCGGCTGGCGATTGTCGGCTGCGGACAGATCGGCCGACTGCACGCCGCCCGAATCGCAGACGACGGCCGCGCCCGCATCGTCGCCCTTTGCGACCCACTGCCTGCCCATGCCGTCCGCTTGCAGGCTGAATTCGCCCACGATGCACGCGTTTTTGCCGACGTGCATGAAATGACAGCGAATTGCCCGCTCGATGCGGCGATTGTCTGCACTCCGACGCATCAACATTTCGAGCAAACGCGGCTTTTGGCCGACTCGGGAATTCCCGTGCTGTGCGAAAAGCCGCTTGCCGATTCGCGCGAACGAATCGTTCAATTGGTCGAAATGCAGCGCCGCGGGGGAACTGTGCTTTCGGTCTCGTATCAACGGCGGTACGGGGCTTTGTTTCGCACGCTGCGCCGGGAGATGCAATCGGGGCGGCATGGCCCACTTCGATCGCTGACGGTCCAGGTTTCTGAACCCTGGCAGCAGACGATTGCCGGGACGTGGCGCGACGACCCCAATTTCAATCCCGGCGGCTTCATCAGCGATGCCGGCAGCCACAAGATTGACATGGTGTTCTATTTGACCGGCCTGGCTCCGCGCGAAGTCTTCGCCCATAGCGATTTTTGCGGCAGCCGCGTCGATATCGTGACGACGGTCTCGGCACGGCTCGAGAACGACGTGCCACTGGGGATGAGCTTCGTCGGCAATTCGCAGGGCTTGTGCGAAGATTATCATATTCACTGCGAGCGAGCCGATCTCATTTATCGCGATGGAAAAATCGCCATTGTGCGCAATCGAGAGGTGGAACCGATCACTGACTTTGAGCCGGAGACGAATCCGGATGCGGCATTCGCCGACCTTCTCATGGGCTCATCCGAGAATCTGGCCCCCGCTGAAGCAGCGCTCCCCGTCTGGGATTTCACGCAAGCCGTCCTCCAATCGGCCCGCACCGGCCAGGTCATTCGTCTCACTGATTTGTGAACGCCGTAGAGCAAGCGTCCTCGCTTGCTCATAGCTGAACCCGCCCATAGCTGAACTGCCAGTGGCTGAACTCGCCAGAGTTCAGACAATCCCAGACGCCGTAGCTGAACTCGTGAGAGTTCAGCCATAACACCCCCCCGAATTCTGGCGAATTCAGCTACAGGCTGTCAGAAATGCTCGCAAACTTCTTCCTTTTGGCATCCGCGCCGACCTTGACCGTCGCTACAATCTTGCCGTCGTTTGGCCGAATTCACTTCTCAGGCTGACTCAAATCGCATGACTCGAATTCTCGTGACGGGCGCGGCTGGGTTCATCGGATTCCACGTTTGCCGGCGGCTGTTGTCGCGCGGCGATGAAGTCATCGGACTCGACAATCTTAACAGTTATTACGACGTGCGGCTGAAGCAGGCGCGCCTCGAGCAAATTGCAGCCGACAAGAAATTTGCATTCCGGAAGCTCGACTTGAGCGATCGTGACGGAATGAACCGCCTGTTTGCGGCCGACCGCCCCCAAAAAGTCGTGCACCTGGCGGCTCAAGCCGGCGTACGGTATTCGTTGACCAACCCGCAAGCCTACGTCGACAGCAACCTGACAGGTTTCATGAACATTCTGGAAGGCTGCCGCCACAACGAGGTGGTTCACCTGCTTTACGCCTCGTCGAGCTCGGTCTACGGGGCCAATACCAACATGCCGTTTTCGGTGC
>DATGKC010000185.1:0-3425 GCA_035294845.1 Planctomycetaceae bacterium
GAGCACACCGGCGGCGTCGTGTTTGTCGACGCATTGGTCGATGACTCGAAAGTCTCAGCCGAAAAACTTGGTCAGGAATTGGCAGCGGCTGCGAGTGCCGCAGTCTTTTATCCCGATCGGATCAGTCTGAAACCCGAGGTCGAAAAACTGCTTCCCGGGGTCATTCCTCCCCTGCGTCAAGACCGCGAAACAATTCTTTTGGGAACAGGCCCGGTGGGTGAATCGCTGGCGGTCACAGTGGCCGGCGAGGGACGCTCGCTGAATTGGACGGTGAAGCCCAGCCGCACGCAGCCGGGCAACACATTTCTGGCCGGCTTATGGTCGCTGGCGGATCAAACCGATGGCTTGGGCGTGGCCGTCGCTGGCAGCGAATTGTTGAATCTCGCCCGGCAGGAATACGAAGACCACGTGCTCGAACTGGTGGCTCAAGGCCGGCGCGCCGTGGCCACTCGCGATATGAAGCAGGCAGAGCAGATTGCTCACGCCGTGCGGCAGATCGACCCGGCCAACGTCGAAGCCGAAACGATCCTGGCGGCCTCGCAGAAAGTAAAAGCCGCGTCGGCGGCATTGGCCCGCTTCCAGGGGGAAGAAGCGTCTCCGCCCGCTCCGGGCATCGACGCCGCGGAACCACCCGCCACGGCCAAGGACGCCGATCTCGTGAATGAAGAGCGGGCCATGCGAACGATTCGGGCCGAAAAGCTCAATCGGGAAGTGACGCGCGCCATCGATTTTGCGCGGAAGCAGGCCACTCAAAACGTCGAACTTTCGCTGAGCGACCTGAAACGCATGCTCACAGCGGTGGTTTCGTCGACCGATGTCGATCCCGATGTGCGCGAACGATTGCGCGCCAAGTTGCAGACTTCCATCGATAGCTTGCTGGTCATGCAGCAGAAGATCGAGCAAGACCGCCTGCAAAGACTCGCCATGACTTCCGCGGCGCGGGCCAGAGAGCTGGCGACCGAACAGCTCGTCTTCCGGGATGAGCAGATCGAACAAATGATCGACAAGGTGCGGTCGCTGATGGAGGAAGGTTACATCGGCAATGCCAACGCCTTCACTCAGGCCGAAGAAGTCGCCCGCGCTACGTTCGAGCTGGCCCCTTACAGCGGCGTGGCGAACGCGGCGATTTTTGATTCGGAGGCAGCCGGGCTGCTCGACCAGGCAACGCGGCTGCGCTACCAGCGGTACGACAAGTTCCTGGCGACATTGCAAGAGACCGAACGCTCGCATATTCCGTTTCCCGATGAACCTCCGATCGTTTACCCGGCGCCCGAAGTCTGGCAGGCGCTGACCGTGCGGCGGCAGAAGTGGGCCTCGGTCGACCTCATGCGCTGGAACCCGACCGAAGAAAAAATCCGGGCGTCGCTCAGCAAGCCGACAACCGTCGATTTTCAGGAATTGCCTCTCGAAGAAGCGATCACCTACCTCAAAGAGTACCACAACATCAACATTTGGCTCGATCGGGCGACCCTCGCCGACGAAGCCGTGGGCCTCGAACAGCCGGTGACGCTGAAATTGGCCGGCGTTTCCCTGCGGAGCGTATTGAAGCTGCTTCTGGAGCCGGTGCAATTGACGTACATGATTGAAAACGAAGTCATGAAGATCACCACGTCGGCCAAGGCGGGGGAAAAACTCAGCACGCGCGTCTACCCGGTGGGCGACCTGGTGATTCCCATCATCACGCCCAATGTGGGCATGATGGGTGGAATGGGCGGGGGAGGTGGTGGCATGGGTGGTGGAATGGGCGGCGGGATGGGCGGCGGTGGAATGGGCGGCGGGATGGGCGGCGGCGGAATGGGCGGCGGCATGGGCATGATGAATGTGGCCGATCCGTTGTCCGATTCCGATGAGTTCAATAACGACAGCGTCAACAATCGCAAAAAAAAAATGTAGAGGCGCCGAAGCCGGAGAGTAAGGCGGGAGAAGTTCCGGCTCGAGCTTCCCGTTCGTCGAAGTCGCCAGAAACCCGGCGGAATCGGTCGCAATCGGCTGACTCCGCCGGAGCTGTTTCCAAAGGCGCCGAATCGGGCTCTGCCGACGAGTCTGCTGCGCCAGTTCGCCGCAAGCCTTCGCAACCCATTCCCCTCATTCCAGCCGAGGGGCCTCCTGACGAAGTCTGGGACGATTACTTTCGCAAGAATAGCCCCGACGCCAGGGCCGTGTGCGATGTCGTGCTGCGCCTGCACAAGGCCAAAAAGAACGAACACGTCATTGCCTGCATCAATGCGGCCCTGATCCACGGGCAATCGCAACCGTGGATGTACACGGTTCTCGCCCTTGAGATGCAATCGGCCGGGTATCCGCACGAAGACGTCGAACGCGTCTTGCTGTCCACCGTCGATTTCAGCGCGGTGAATGTTTCGAACATTCTCTATTCGGCGGCCGTCTTGAGCCGGTTCGGCGCGAAAGACCGGGCTCTGGCGATGTACCGCCAGGCATCTGCGGTCGACCCGACGCGATTGGAGCCCTATGTCTTGGGACTGAAGCTGGCCCGCGAGGCCGGCGATCCCGACGCTGTGGCGTGGGCGGCCTCGGGCATTCTGCAGAGGGCCTGGGGGAGCGGCCATGAGCTGTTGCATCGCGAAGCCGATGCGACGGCCCGCGACATGGAAGCGGCTTTGCGCAAATCCGGCAAGAGCGACGCGGCCGACCGCCTGAACAGGGTGATCGCCGAGGCGCTGGAGCGCGATCTCGTGATCGAGCTTTCGTGGAGCGGAAGGGCCGACCTCGATTTGCTGGTCGAAGAGCCTTCGGGGGCAGTCTGTTCAGCCGATAATCCGGTCACCACAGGAGGCGGAATTTTCACTCATGACGGATACGGCGCCGATCAGAAAGACGCCCACGACAACTACATCTGTCCCAAAGGCATGCCCGGAGATTACCGCATCACGGTCCGCCACATTTCGGGGGAAGTCGTGGGAAAGCGGGCCTTGTTGAGAATCGTCCGCTACCAGGGATCTTCGCGCGAAATAGAAGACCTGCATACGATTAAACTGTCCGACCACGACAAGGTCGTGCGCGTTACGCTGACTCATGGACGCCTGAAAGAGCTGGCCGCCGTTCCCCTGCTCGATGTGCCGCGTGATGAACGATCGGGCGCCGTCCGGAGCGGCCGGCGGGAGCGGCTGGTGGGCCAGACGAAGGCCGGGCTGCAAGCCGGTGCGAAGTTCGCCGGCGATCGCGAAGCGGCGGGCGCAGCGGGCGCTCCCGGATATCAGCCTGTGATTTCCGTCATTTCAGAAGGCGTCATGAGCACCGCCATGGCCGTGGTCTCGGGCGACCGTCGTTATGTGCGACTGGGCATGCTGCCGGTGTTTTCGGCGCTGACCGACGTTCAGACGTTCAGTTTCTTTACGCAGGGAGGCAACCAGAGCACGGGGGGCGGCGGGCAGCAGACCGGCGGCGGGACGGGAACGGGGCGCTGA
>DATGKC010000186.1:0-6340 GCA_035294845.1 Planctomycetaceae bacterium
ATCGCGGTCGGAAACAAACACGCGCTCGCGCGTCGCGGCGATTCCCCCCAGACCCGCGCCGAAGAGAGGGCGCCGCCAGAGTATGGCGGGCTTTTTGGGCAACGATTCGGGAAGCCAGCCCACGCGCCCGTCGCGCGCGGCGCCGCGCCAAGCCGGCCAGTCGCGTTTTTCAACCCCAGACTTGCCGGCTGGTGACGCCCGAGTCGCCGCCGCTTTCGGGTCGCGAGCCGATGCAGCCAGAGCGGTACTTCGTTCGCTCAGCGGCTTTTTTTTTGCGTCTCGCGGACCTTGGCGACCGGCTTTCCCGCGGGCTCCTTGGTCGTAGGTTCGACCACGAACCCCGATTTGGTTTCGAGCGCGGCGAGCAGCGCCGGTTCTTCGGCTACGCCCAAGAGCGCCTGCTCGATGGCCGACTGGTCGTTCTCAGAAAGTTTGCTCGATACAAACGCCGTTACGAAAGGAACGGGCTTCGTCGTGCCGATTACGCGCAGGTCGCCTTTTTTGACGTGCCCGCAACCTTCCAAGAGCGGCGCGGCATAACTCGAAATCACGGTCGCCGCGCGGACATCGGCGCCTAGCTCCAAAATCGTCTCGGCGCCGTCGCTGCACGCCTCGCAGGTTTCCAGCTCGCCACGCATCGTGACGCCGTTCTTGCTGAGCAGCTCCAGAGCGGCTGCATGCTTCTCGTCGCAGTAAGCGGGGCCGAAGATGATGCGGTAATTCTTGAGGTCGGCCACCGTCTTGGCCGGATCTTTGGCGGGGACGACGAAGAGTCCGGTTTGCGTGGTGACGCCGTCCTTTCCGGTCAAAGCCAGGATGGGCCTCAGCGCCAGCTTGGCTTCTTTCGCTTCGTCGACGACGACCGACCGCTTTCCGATAACGATATCGGCGCGCCCGGATGTCTTTTCTTCGAGCGCCACCATCAGCGATTCGTTGAAGTACACCTTGACCGGTCGCTCGAGCTCTTGTTCGAGGTACGTTGCAAGTTTCGCGTAATCGCGCTGCGCGTAGCCTTTAACGCACGGGCACGAAAGCGGCGCCGCGAGCGGGTCCATGACCACGATCTTGAGCGACTTCCCGTTTGCCGGCGCAGGCGTTGGTTCACCCCGAAGAACGAACGTAAAAGCCAGCGTGAAAACGAAACCGGCCAGACAGGTCAGTGTGCGTTTCATGGAAAGGTCCTTCGCGAAAACGCGAGCCGCGGGAAAGGCCGTTTTGCCGACCTGTAAATTATTCACTCTCGCCCGTCGATTGGGACGCGGCATCTTCGGCATCCTCTTCTGCCTCTTGCACGACAGGAGGCGCCTGCTTGTTCAACTTCTTCGTGAGGGCCTCAGCCTCTTCTTCGTCGGTGATCCGTCCGAGAACAATGATTCTTGAACCGGGAAGATCACAGAAATAGACATTCTCGCCGTCGGGCGAGACCGCCACCGCCACATTCTTGCAGCCTCCGGAAAGGGTGACTTTCCCCACCATTCCCATCGCTTCGCCAGAAGCCGAAAAGCGGCGAATGATGCCTTCCGACTCGGCCGTGAAAATCTGCCCTTCCGGGCCGATGCACAAATTCATGGGGTTGCAGCAGCCGCCGAAACCATCGCTGGCCTTGCGACCCGCCCGCTCGCCAAACTCGGCCACGGATTTTCCGTCGCGATCATACTGGCCGACGCAGTGCTTGGTGTTTTCGGCCACGAACAATTGATCGCCGAAGGCCTGCACGTCCATCTGGCCGCAGCATCCGCGAAGCTCGGAAAGCACTTTGGTGGGATTCTTGAATTCCGGTCCATCCGCCAGGTCGCGAATCCGTAGCCTTTCTGCTCGCCACACACGACGAACACATCGTTTTCGTTGGCGCTGACGCCGCTGATCATCATCGCCCGTTGAATGAGCTGCTGGATGACCGCTTCGATTTTCTGCTCGCTGGCCCCTTCGTCGAACTTGACCGATTCGTAGGCCTGGAGTTGGTCCTGGTAGCGCTTGAGCCGTCGCTTGTCGGAGGGGGTGAGCTCGTCAGAATCGATCTTATTCAGTCTTTCGATGCGACTCTTGAGGACCTTGATTTGTGCGGCATAGACCTTTTTGGTCTGCTCGATGGACTTCCGTTCGCTTTCAATTTGCTCTTCGGCCTGCTTGGTCAAGGACCCTTTATCGGCAAGAATGGCTGCCATGTGCGGCAACTCGGCCTGGATCACGAGCTTTCCGTCGGCGTCATACTTGGCGATTTTTCCATTGCCTCCAACAAAGATCGAACCGTCAGGCCCCGCTCCGACGGCCTGGCCAGCAAAGTCGAGGCTCCATTTCTGCAGTTTGGCGCCCTCCTTGTCGAACACGTGGATTTCGGCGACCGGTTCGCCCGAGCCGTTTCCGCCGATGCCTTCGTAACGAGAGCGCCCGACCAATGCCACGAGTCGCCCGTCGGACTTGCGGGCCATCGATTGCAGGCTCGACCCGCCGCTCTTGGGAACTTTGATGACCTGCACCTGCTTGTGCGTCACAGACGACGCGGCTTCAGCGGCCGTCGCGATCAGAATCGTGGCCAACCCAACCAAGCCCGCGCGAATCCAACACATGGTCGATCTCCTGAGTATGCCATGGGACACGCCAGTTGCGCCGTTATTCTACCTATTGGAAATTCGGGGCGCAAGACCAACCTCTGGAATTTTCGGAATTTGATCCTTGGTACGCCGGCCTGCGTTCTGGTAGTTTGGTGCGCGAGATTCACTGCAGATTCCGCTAATCTAACTGCCGAGGCAAGGCGAATCGTGTCTTCCGCTCCGCCACCGATTCCTCTGCCGCCGGCCGACGCAGAAGCGACGCCGGACGAATCGGCCGATGGGACGAAAGGAGCTTCGCCCACCGGTCGAAAATTCCCCTGTCCGGGCTGCGGCGCCAAGCTTGATTTTGAGCCTTCGCAGCGCGCTCTCAAATGTCCTTACTGCGGGTATGCCGAGAAGATCGACCCCTCGTCCGCCGAAGTCCGCGAGCGCGATTGGGAAGAATACTGGCGGAACGCCTCCAGCCGCGGGGCCACAATCGCCGGCCGGTCGTCGGAAGTGCATTGCAAAGCGTGCGCGGCGGTCGTGCTGCTGGAGGACAAGGTCGCCATCGACCGCTGCCCGTACTGCGGAAACGACCTCGAGAATAAGCCGGTCTCGGCCCAGAACATGATCTTGCCCGAGGGAGTGCTGCCTTTCAAGGTCGATCACAAGTCAGCAGTTGCGGCGTTCAATGCATGGATCGCCGGCCGCTGGTTCGCGCCGGGCGATCTCAAACAGCTCGCCAACCTGGGGCGCATGGCCGGCATCTATGTTCCGTTCTGGACGTTCGATTCGATGACGTACACGCATTACACCGGCCAGCGCGGCGACAATTATCAGGAAACCGAAACCTACACCGAGCCGGAAACCTACTTCGAAACCAATGCGCAAGGGCAGCAGGTGGCGCACACGCGAATGGTCACCAAAACCCGAATCGTCACAAAAATTCGCTGGTGGCCCGTCTCGGGAAATGTCGAGCACTTCTTCGACGACGTGTTGGTCTATGCTTCCAAGAGCATTCCCGGCGACCTCATCGAGCAACTCTCGCCGTGGGACCTGCCGCAGGTCGAGCCATTCCGGTCCGAATTCCTCGCCGGCTTTCAAACCGAGCGCTACACAGTGGGATTGAAAGAGGGCTTCGGCGTGGCTCAAGGAATCATGGACGGCGCCATCCGCGGGCTGTGCTGCCGCGACATCGGGGGCGACCATCAGCAATTGCACACGGTGAATACCCAGCACACGGCCATCACCTTCAAGCACATTTTGCAGCCGGTCTGGCTGGCGCCCTATCGTTATCGAGACAAGACGTATCGGATCGTCGTCAACGCGCGCACGGGCGAGGTCGTCGGCACGCGGCCTTACAGCTTCTGGAAGCCCATTCTCATCGTGCTGGCGATTCTCGCGGTGGGTGGTGCGATCGCCGGGATCGTGGCCCTGGTGGGCGCGATCACGCATTGATGATGGCATTGAATCGCATCTCATCGCTGCGCATCGGCCTTGCCATTCTGCTTCTGGCGGGGCTCGTAGTCAGCACGCTGGTGCTGAGCCTGCCCGAGTTTCGCACGGCTTTCAATGAGCGTCTGATCAGTTTTCTGGAAGCGGTCCGCAAGCTCGACCGCTGGGGCCCGCTCATTATCGGCGCGACGTACATCCCGGCGTGTCTCTGTTTCCTGCCGGGTTCTCCACTGACGCTCTTTGGCGGTTTTGCATTTGGCGGGACCTTCCGCGGTTTGGCGCTGGTTACGGCCTGCGTGTCGGTCGGGAGCACGCTGGGAGCTTCGGTGGCCTTCCTCGTCGGCCGCACCCTGGCGCGTCAGTGGGTGGCCGGAAAGGTCGCCGCCAGCCCCAAGTTTCGGGCGATCGATGCGGCGGTCGGACGGCAGGGATTCAAGATCGTGCTGCTGACCCGCCTTTCACCCGTATTTCCGTTCAATCTGCTCAATTATGCGTTCGGCGTCACCCGCGTCTCATTTCGAGATTACGTGCTGGCATCGTGGATCGGCATGCTCCCCGGCACGATAATGTACGTCTATCTCGGCTCCACGGCCGGTGCACTGGCCGATATCGTCGCCGGGAAGGTCGCCAGAACGCCGGCGCAACAGGTACTGTACTACGTCGGTTTGGCGGCGACGGTGGCGGTCACCGTGTTGATCACGCGCATCGCCAAACGAGCGCTCGCCTCCAGTTTGCCCGCCGAGGTCCGCCCGCATGACTCAGCCGATTCGCATCGCTCCTGACGACGAGTTCAACCGCCAACTCGTCGCCCGGGTGCATCCGGCCGATTGGAAAAACCCGACGCCAGTGGGCCGCTACAATCTCGTCGTGATCGGCGCGGGCACGGCCGGCCTTGTCTCGGCCATCGGCGCCGCCGGCTTGGGCGCCAAAGTCGCGCTCGTCGAGCGCGAGCTGATGGGGGGCGACTGCCTCAACGTGGGTTGCGTGCCTTCGAAAGCGCTGATCGCCGCGGCGCGAGTCGCTTCGACCATCCGCCGCGCCGGCGATTTCGGAATCGATGTGCCCCCGGGAGTGCGCGTCGATTTTGCCGCCGTCATGCAGCGCATGCGGCGGCTGCGTTCGTCGATTAGCCCGAACGATTCGGCCGAGCGCTGCCGATCGAAAGGCGTCGACGTTTTTCTGGGCGAGGCTCGATTCACCTCGCCCGATAAAATTGCCGTGGGCGATGCCGTGTTGTCATTCAGCAAAGCCGTGATCGCCAGCGGGGCTCGTGCCGTTCGTCCCGACATTCCCGGTCTCGCGGACGCCGGCTTCCTCACCAACGAAACGGTCTTTTCGCTGACCGAACTGCCGTTACGTCTGGCGGTGATCGGCGCGGGCCCCATCGGCTGCGAATTGGCGCAGGCCTTTGCCCGATTCGGCGCCCGGGTGACTCTCTTGGGGCGCGGGTCTCGGGTCCTGCCCCGGGAAGACGGCGATGCGGCGGAGCGCATCGAACAAGTGCTGGCGCGCGACGGCGTCGCCCTTGGTCTGGGAAGCCGAATTCTGGAAGTCGGCCGCCGCGGCGCCGAAAAAGTTCTGCGGCTGGAATCCGGCGCCGGTTCGACCGAGCTCGTCATTGACGAGATTCTCGTGGGAGCGGGGCGCGCCCCCAATGTGGAAGGGCTTGACCTCGAATCGGCCGGCGTCGCCTACGATACGCGTCACGGCATTGTTGTCGACGATCGACTGCGGACGACGAATCCGCATGTTTACGCCGCAGGCGATGTCTGCTCGCCGTTCAAGTTTACGCACGCCGCCGACGCGATGGCCCGCGTCGTCATTCAGAATGCGCTGTTTCTGGGAAGAGCCCGGGCCAGCCGCCTCACGATTCCGTGGTGCACGTACACAGACCCTGAGATCGCCCACGTCGGCCTCTCAAAACGAGACGCCCAGGAACGCGAAATTGCGATCGACACATTCGTCGAGGAGCTTCGCCACGTCGATCGGGCGATCATCGACGGCGCGACCGAGGGCTTTGTGAAAATTCATGTTCTTAAAGGGACCGACCGCATCGCCGGCGCGACCATTCTCGCCCCGCATGCCGGCGAGATGATTTCCGAGATCACGCTGGCGATGACGGCCGGCCTGGGGCTGAAGACGCTTGCAAAACTGATTCACCCTTATCCCACTCAGACCGATGCCGTGAAACGCGCCGCCGATGCCTATAGCCGCACGCGCCTCACGCCGCGCGTCCGCCGACTGTTTGAAAAATGGCTGGCCTGGCGGCGCTGAGGGCTGTTTCGTAGCTGAATTCACCAGAATTCAGGGCACCGCTCGCCGCTCGACCGGAACTCTGGCGAGTTCGGCTA
>DATGKC010000187.1:0-6080 GCA_035294845.1 Planctomycetaceae bacterium
CGCAGGCTCTTTCCGGGGCCAACGACTGGACGATCAATATCGAGAATAAGGGGCTGCCCGAGCTCAAGCTGATTTATGGCCTATACGACAAGACCGAATTGGTGGATGCCAAGGCCTTCCCGCAGTTTGAGCACAACTACAACCAGGTCGCGCGCGAAATGATGTACGCCTGGTTCAATAAACACCTGAAGTTGGGCCTGCCGGAACCGGTTCAAGAACGCGACTTCCAACCCGTTCCTCCGGCCGAGCTGAGCGTTTACGACGCGTCGCGCCCCGTTCCCGCCGACTCGCTCGATGCCGAAAAACTCAAGAGCTATTTGACGAAAGTTTCAAGCCAGCAGCTCGAAGCGCTATTGCCCAAAGATGCGGCCGGGCTATCGGAATATCGCCGAGTGATCGGGGCCGCAGCGCGGATCATGCTCGATGCGGGCGTGCCGGCGGCCGATGATGTATCGGCGACCGGCCCCGTTCAAGAATCGACGCTGGCCGGCTGCCGGCTTTATCGCGTGTCCGTCTCGCGCCGTGACGCACAAGAGCAGATTCCCGTCGTCGCGCTGATTCCTCCGTCATTCAGCGGCGAAGCGGTGCTGTGGATCGACGGCGCCGGCAAAGAGCACCTGTTCGATGCCGACGGGCAACCTACTGGGGCCGTCAAAAAGTTGCTCGACGCCGGCCGCGCGATCGTTTCAGCCGACGTCTTTCTCACCGGAGAATTCCTCGAGAATCCGGCCGAGCCGGTGAAAGCCCAGAAGGTGAACGAATCGTTCGTCGGTTACACCTTCGGCTACAATCGACCTTTACTGTCGAACCGCGTCCGCGACATTCTCACGGTGATCGGCGGGACCGGCAGATTTCCAGCGTTCAAGAAGCTGCACCTGGTCGGCACCGGAGAGGCCGGGCCGTGGGTCGCCCTGGCCCGCGCGCTGGCCGGCGACAAAATCGCGCGCTCGCTCGCCGACTTGCACGGCTTTGGCTTCAGTCAGATCAAGCAATTGAACGACCCCATGCTGTTGCCGGGCGCGCTCAAATATGGCGGAATCGGCGGTTTGGCGGCGCTGGCCGTGCCGGGCGAATCGTATCTCTTTGGAATCCAAGGGGTGCCCGAGAGGGAAATGGCCGCTTTGGCGGCCGTGAATAAGGCGGCACGCGGCTATCTCGTCCTGTTTTCCAGCGGCTTGACCGACGACAAGGCCGTCGAGGTGTTGCTGAAGTGAAAACTTCATCAGGACGCAGCGTCCTGACGACTATGCCGCGCCGGTCGCCAACACCAGCCCGATCCGGCAGGCATTGAGAAAGTCTTCGAGATTGAGCGTCTCGCTCACGGTGTGGACGTTTTGTTGACCGCTCCCAAGCGTCACGGTCGGCAGCCCCCGGGCCGAGAGCCAATTGGCGTCGAGGCCGCCGTTGCTGATTCGAGTCTGCGGATCGAGTCCGACGATTCGAATGGCGCGAAGCGCTTCTTCGACGGCCGATTCGTTTTCGTTCAGGCGGAACGATTCGTATTTGAGATCGGCGGTGAATCGCACGTGCCCGGGTTTCCCGAGATCGTTCTTCACAGATCGCGCCGCCCTCACGAACGCCTTGCGAAACTCCTCGACGAGCCGTTTTCGAAATTGCCTGTCATGGCTGCGGACCTCGGCGCTGATTTTTACGGCCGCCGTCACGACGTTGGTGGCGTCTCCTCCGCCGATGATGCCGATATTGCTCGTCCCGGAATTCTTCCCCTTGACGATCAGGCCGTGCCAGCCGTGCTGCTGGAGATCGGCGATCGCCAGCCCCGCCACGGCAATGGCGCTGACGCCCCCCTCGGGCCGGACTCCCGCGTGACTGGCAATTCCGTCGATTTCAATTTCAATGTCGTAGGACCCGGTGGCGCCGATGCAGGCCATGGCCGCCGACCCGCCGTCCCAGTTGAAGCACAATTTTGGACTGCCGAGCATGGGCAGACTGACGAGCCGCGCGCCGTACAGCCCGATTTCTTCCTGGACCGGCCAGAAAAGCGTGAGCGGCGGATGAGGCAATTTCTGCTTGAGGATTTCGAGCACCGTCGTCAGCACGACCGCCGTGCCGCTGCGGTCATCGCCTCCCAGGGCCGTGTTGGAATCGGCCGCCGAAACGGTCATGCCCTTGCGAACCGGGCGCGATCCGACGCACAGGGGGACCGTATCGAGATGGGCCATCAAAAGTCGCCTGGGGCCGCGCTTCGTGCCGGGCAATGAAACAATCAAGTTCCCCGTCTGGCCGCCGACGGGGCTTTTTCGATTGACCTGGTCGGTGCGGATCGACGATTTGGCGACGCCGGCTCGTGCCAGCTCATCGACGATGAATTCGACGACCGCGGCTTCTTCGCAACTCTTTCCTCGAATCGCCATCAGCCGCATCACGCGGTCGATTGCCGAATCTTCATCGACTTGGCGAGGAATTGCGTTGGCGCGGGAATTGGAACTCGGCATGGAAATTTGCCCCCAAGGTAATCTGGCCTTGCCGCCGGCTAAAAAATGCCCAACTGGTCGCGGGCCTCGTCGGTCATGCGGTCGGGACTCCACGGAGGGCTAAGCACCAGCTTGATCTCGGCTTCCTTGACGCCTTCGACTTTTTCGAGCGCCAGCTTCGATTGTTGAACAATCTGCGGGCCGGCCGGGCAGGCGGGGCTCGTGAGCGTCATTTCGACTTTGACCTTTTCGTTTTCCTGCTCAACCGAATAGACCAGGCCCAGATCGACGACGTTGATCATCAGCTCGGGATCGACCACCTGTTTCAAGGCTTCCAGCAGCGCAACTTCATCGGGCATGGCAGGCTCCGTCTTATCGGCCTCGCAAGTAGATTTCGTTATTCTCGACGCGGACTTCGAACGTGGCGATCGGCTCGACGGCAGGCATGCACAACGGCCGCCCCGTGCGCACATCGAACCGCGCCCCGTGACGCGGGCATTCGATCGCCGTGCCCTCCAGCTTCCCGTCTGTCAGCGGCTGCCCGTCATGCGAGCAGACGTCTTCTACGGCATAGACATCGTCCCCGATCCGGAAAATCAGCACCGCGCGGTCATCGAACACGAGCGATTTTCTTTCGCCGGGTGGAAGTTCGTCAAGCGTGGCGACTTTCTCGAACTCAGGCATGGTCACCGCTCGATGCCCAGTTTGCGCTTCACCGCGTGGCTGAGCGTTTCGCGCACGGCTTCGACGGCGATGCGGTCGTACACGCCGTGAAAAAATCCCTCGACGATCATGTGCATGGCCTCGTACCGCGAGAGCCCGCGGCACATGCAGTAAAAAATCTGATCGGCATCGACGCGGCCAGCGGTTGCGCCATGCGTGCAGCGCACGTCATCGGCGTTAATTTCCAAGCCCGGAATGGCATCCGCGCGGCAATCGGCACTCAAAAGCAGACTGTCGTTGCGCTGGTAGCCGTCGGTTTTTTGGGCTTCGGCCTCAACGCGAATCATGCCGCGCCACACGACGCGCGCCTCGTCCCGCAGCACGTCTTTATAGAGCAGGTCGCTGCGCGTGCTCGGCGCTTTGTGCGTCTGTTGCGTGTAGTAAGAAAGCAACTGCCGCCCGGTGGCGAAGGTGACGCCGTTGACTTCGCCCGACGACCCGGCGCCTTCGAGCGTGACCTGCTGATGAATGTGCGCCAGCCGCGCGCCGATGCCTCCCACCGTCCACTGCAGCGACCCGTCGCGCGCCACCGCGCCGGCCTGATGGGCCAGGTGCCAGACGTGATGGTTCCAGTTTTGGAGTTGAACGTACCGCAAGTTGGCGCCGGCGCCGACCAACAGCTCGACCGCCCCCACGTGCAGTCCCGTATTTTCTGAACCAGCACTCCCCGTTTCTTCGAGCAGCGTGGCCGAGGCGCCCTCTTCCAGAATCACCAGCGTGTGGCTGAAATCGGCCACGCCCGCGGACGACAGCCCGATCAGGCTGTAAAGCGGTGCCGCGACCGTCACGTTTCGGGGCACGAAGAGCACAGTCCCGCCGGTCCAGAATGCGGCGTGCCAGGCCGAGATGCGGTCGGCCTCTGGGCGCACGGCGCGCGACATCAGATGCGGCTCCAAAATCTCGCGCTTCGTCTTGAGCAGCTCACATAACGAGCCGAATAAGACCCCCTGTCGCGCAAGTTTGTCATCCAGCCGCGCCACGACGCTGCGCCCATCGATATGTGAGACCGCTCCCGCGAAATCGGCTCGCTTTTCGAGCAGCGTTTCGAACTGGGCGGGAGCGGCGGCTGCGGAGCTGACAGCAAATCGCGCCGGCTGAAAGGCCCGCAGATCGACCCGCTTGAATTCTTCGGGATTGAGCGGCTCGGCCAGCTTCTGCCGGTAGACTTCAAACGCCGCGCGCCGCCGCTGGCTGATCCATGCCGGTTCGCCGCGCGATTCGAGAAATGCTTCGAACTGCGCCTCAGAAAAACCCGGCGCCGCGTGAACTTCGCCTGCGGGTGGCAAGATGGCTGTAGACATGGAAAGCGGCTACCCGACCGAGCCTTCCATTTGCAGCTCGATCAGACGGTTCATTTCGACGGCGTACTCCATCGGCAGCTCTTTCACGAGCGGCTCGATGAAGCCGGTGACGATCATCGACGAGGCTTCGGCCTCAGACAGTCCGCGGGCCATCAAATAAAAGAGCTGGTCTTCGCTGATCTTCGAGACGCTGGCTTCGTGCTCGATCGTCACATCGTCTTCATTGATCTCGATGTAGGGATACGTGTCGCTTCGGCTGGCGTGATCGAGAATCAAAGCATCGCACACGACGTTCGATTTGCAGTTCCGCGCGCCCTTGACCACTTTGGCCAGGCCCCGGTAGCTGGCGCGGCCCCCGGCTTTCGAAATGCTCTTGGAAATGATGCGGCTGTATGTGTTGGGGGCACAGTGCACCATTTTGGCGCCGGCGTCCTGATGCTGTCCTTTGCCGGCAAACGCGATCGACAGAGTTTCTCCGCGGGCGCCCGGTTCCATCAGGTAAATTGCCGGATATTTCATGGTCAGCTTCGAACCCAGATTGCCGTCGACCCATTCCATCAATGAATCGCCGTACGCCATGGCCCGCTTCGTGACCAGGTTGTAGACGTTGCTCGACCAGTTCTGAATGGTCGTATACCGGCAGCGCGCGCCGCGCTTGACGATGATCTCGACGACGGCCGAATGCAGACTTTCAGAACTGTAGGTGGGCGCCGTACACCCCTCGACGTAGTGCACCGAGGCCCCCTCATCAACGATGATCAGCGTGCGCTCGAATTGCCCCATGTTTTCGGAATTGATCCGGAAATAAGCCTGCAAGGGAAAATCGATCTTCACTCCCTTGGGGACGTAGATGAACGATCCGCCTGACCAAACCGCCGAGTTGAGGGCCGCAAACTTGTTGTCATTCGAGGGAATGACTGTGCCGAAATACTCACGGAACAATTCGGGGTTATCGCGCAGCGCCGAATCGGTGTCGGTGAAGATCACCCCCTGCTTGGCCAGGTCTTCCTGCAGGCTGCCATAGACGACTTCGGACTCATACTGCGCTTTGACCCCTGCCAGGTATTTCTTCTCGGCTTCAGGAATCCCAAGGCGGTCGTAAGTGCGGCGGATGTCTTCGGGAACGTCATCCCAGTTTCGTTCCTGGCTGGCCGAGGCCCTCACGTAGTAGTGAATGTCTTGAAAGTTGAGATCGCCCAGGTGCCCGCCCCAGGTCGGAAGGGGCTTCTTGAAAAAGATATCGAGGGCACTCAGCCGAAAATCGCGCATCCACGCCGGCTCTTCTTTCATTGCCGAAATCTGGCTCACAATGTCGCGATCGAGCCCTTTACGCGCCGTGAAGACGTATTTATCGGTCGGATCGTGGAACCCGTACTGATATTCGCCCACGCCGACTTCCTCGTCGACTGTCGCTTTCATATCCGTGGCCATAGTTGTTCGCTCCTCTCCTCGCCTATCGTTGGTGTGCCCAACGGATTCTGATTCAGTTCTATCCTTTGACGGCGACCGTTTCTTCGGCCTTCCGTGCGGCTGCTTCCAGACTCTCTTCCGCGGCGACCTCCGGGTGCCGCGCACGAACCCCTTCATAACCCTGATCGTGCAGCTCATGCGCCAGTTTGGCGTC
>DATGKC010000188.1:0-3839 GCA_035294845.1 Planctomycetaceae bacterium
AACGGGAATGCGCCCCCGCCACTTGTCGGGCTCGCGGAATGTCATTAAACAATGACAAATCCTTCAACTGCCGTGAGCCGGCCGAATAGATCGCTCAAACGTTTCGTGAGGGGGCCCGGTCGGCCATCGCCGATCGTTCGCCCATCCACCCGAATCACCGGCGTCAATTCGCCCATCGTGCCGGAGCAAAACGCTTCATCCGCACGGTAAACCTGGGTCAGCGACAAATCCTGTTCGAAACAGGGAATTCCGTTCGCCACGCATAAATCGAGAACCGAAGCGCGAGTGATTCCCTCGGGGCAGGCGATGGGCCGGCTGGTGAAGATGCTGCCGCGTTCGACGACAAAAACATGCGCCGCGTTCGTCTCGGCCACGAACCCGCGCGTATCGAGCATCAGCGCATCGTCGGCGTTAGCGCAATTCGCCTCGATTTTTGCCAGGATCGACTGGAGCAGATTGTTGTGGTGAATTTTGGGATCGAGGCAATCCGGTGGAAATCGGCGCAAGCTGCTGGAAACGAGCGTGATGCCGCCGCGGTCGTAAACTGGGGGCTTGTGCTCGGCGAGAATGATCAACGTCGGCCCCGCTTGATTCAGCCGCGGGTCCATCCCCGACGTGATCTTGGCGCCGCGCGTGAGCGTAAGCCGAATGTGCACGCCGTCGCGCATCTGGTTGGCCTGAAGGGTGCGGCGAATCTGCTCGATGATTTCGTCATGCGTCGGAATTTGCGCGAATGCCAGTGCGAGGGCCGAACTGCGAAGCCGGTCGAGATGCTCGACCAGCTTGAAGATGCGACCGCCATAAAGCCTGAGACCCTCCCATACCGCGTCTCCCCCCTGCACCACGGAATCAAACGGGCTGATCGCCGCCTGGGCACGGTGCACGAGTGCGCCGTTGACGTTGACGATCAAATCACGATTCCGCTCGTCGAATTGCTGAAGCACGCGTCTCTCCCGCTACCGCAAGCGATGCTGGTAAAGTCGTTCGTAGCATTTCAGACATTCTGCATACACGCCCGCCAGCCGCTGCGGAACCTGCTCTGTTTTTGGTTGATACGGGCGGAACGAGGTCGACGACTCGACTTCTTTATACCAGTGTTTGGCCCAGACTCCGTCGGTCGAACGCGGTCCGGCCGGCCACGAGAGCATCGCATCGGTGAATTCAACATCGAGCGACTCGCACAATAGCCCCAGCATCCGCCGCGGATTCTTCTGAACGTCGGCCGCGTCGAGCACGGGCGGCGCGCGGTCGGCCCGCTCGCGGACCCATTCAAAAATCTCCGCCTGCTGCACGAATCCCACGTCTTCAAGCGTCGGGTCGTTGTTCTTGGCGATATAAGAGGTGATGACTTCTTGCGGATGCCGAATCAAAAAACAATTGGCCAGCTTGCCGAGCCAGCTTCGATCCATTTCGGCCAGCAAGTGATGCGTCATGTGCTTCTGATAGAAGACCGGCTTGTCATCGGGGATGGCGTCGGTCAGCCAGGCGACCACTTTGCGCGAGTCTGATTCGTGGCAGGCGATGACTTCATCGGCTCCCGGGTGCGCCAAACGCGTGACGCGCAAGTAATGCGCATAGAGCGGCTCGTCGCACACGAAAGTGTCGGGCCGGTTGCCCCAGGCGCGCATCAGGGCGGTCGAGATATTACGCGGCCCAGACCACATCGCAATCCGCAGAGGAGCTGACGGCATGTTGAGAGAAATCGAAGCGACTCGCAATCGACGAAGCTTATCTGTGCAGGTCGACCGCGAACGACGTGTTGCTGGCGGTCGGCATGAGGGGCGCATAGCGCTTCTGCAGCGCCTGGCGGGCGCCGCCCCCTGGATAATACACGAAGCCCAGATAGGCATCGACCGTCCCGCTGCTGGCGGGCGTGATGAAATTGGCCTCGCCGTAAATGGCCCACCGATCGTTGAGAGGCATCTGCAAGTCTGAACCGTAGACGAATGCATTCTTCACCGCTGGCAGATCGGGGAGCAGCAGCACGAATCGGCCATGCTCATGGGCTGTCCCGATCCAAAACGTCGTCCACGCCGAGCTTGCCCAGGTATGTCGCCAAAAAAAGTTGGCCTGCGAAATGGCTTTGACGTGCACCGGCGTTCCCAGCACGGTTCCCGAATCGCCGCTGTCGGCGATCGTTCCCCACACGCCGAGCTCATCCAGATCGCTCACCTGATATCCGGCCCGGCCGCGCCATTGCGAGAGGTGAAACCTGTCGTAGTACCGTTCGTACAACGAGTCGTAGGCGAAGTTCCAATTGAATCCCCAGCCGGTTCGCTGGAACAGGCCGATCGTGCCGAAAAACTGATTGCGCTCGTCGCCGGCTCCCAATCGATCCAGCACCTGAACGGCATTGTCCGAAAAGTTCAATGCCCCGCCAGCTTGAATCCCCAAATGCCAATCTTCGATGAGGGCGTGGCCCCAATTGAAGGAGATGCGTCCCCCCATGTTGGCGTTGACGCCCAAATCTTGCGGCTGCTTGGAACCGTCCAATCCGCCGAAAACCGATAGCCCGTCGAAGAAATAATCGGAGTTGGGCGAGAAAAGCGGGTCCGATTCCGTCGGCAAAGGCGCCATCGTCTCGCTTCGCAAAGGGGCGGGATCCGGGATTCCGCCCAATGCGGGAGGCTGCTGAACCGGAACCTCGTCGATCTGCGGCGGCGTGAACACTTCCCGCAGGCTTCCTTCATACCAGGCCGCATGACCGGCGCCGGAAGGAGCATCGGAAGCAACCGCGGACTGGCTGAAATAATTGTCGGAGTCGTCCGCAGACAGCGTGGATTCTCGGGCGGGATATCCGGCATAGCAGCAAGAAAAAACCGCGAGCGCCGCTGCCCGCGCGCAACAGCGCGCCGCAAACATCTTCCTGCGCCCGATCATAAAGAATGTCCCGATTCCGATCGTGAACAACCTTTGTCGCCGCCAAGGCGACGCAGATTATCCAATCATCGAATTCTGGACAATCCGAAATTAACGGGGCAATCGACCCGACGTTCCGATCCTTAGAGATTCGAGAGCACGGTTTCCAGCTCGCTCAACTGATCGTTGACGCGGGAAATCAAGTCGGCCCGCTCCTGGTAGGTCTTCAGCGCCTCGACGCACTCGGGGCAAACCGCTGTTCCCGCGTCTTTGGCGAGAATCTCATGCACTTTTTCATACGGCATCGAGTCGCGGTAGGGCCGTTTGGCCGAGAGTGCCTCGGCAATGTCGGACACCACCAAAAGCCTGGCTTCCACGGGCAAATCGGCGGCCCGCAGGCCGCGATGATACCCGCGCCCATCCAGTCGCTCGTGATGGGAGGCGGCGGCTTCGGCGATGTTCTGGAAGGCGGGAATGCGATTCAGGATTTCATGCGTAAACTTCGGATGCTGGCGAAGCTCAACATATTGATCGCTCGTCAGATTTCCCGGTTTATCGAGAATCAGATTCGAGACGCCGAGTTTGCCGATGTCGTGGAGCAGCCCCGCGCGATAGACCCCGCTCACGGCGTTCTCAGACAGTCCCAGGACATTGGCGATTCCCACGGCGTTTCGAGCCACGCCCTCGGAATGCCGGAAGGTCCAGGGCGACTTCGCATCGACGACCTGAGCGAATGCCCGCGCGATGCGGTCGACCATCGCGTCGTTGGCCATCCGCACGAAGCCTTCCGGTTCGAGCGAGACGGCCAGGCTGCGCGGGTCGTCGCTGGCCAGGCGGTTCCAGAAGTTTTCGTCCTCTGAAAACGAGAGGAACGCATCGACCAGCTCCGGATCGAACCACGTTTCCCGCCGGTCGCGCGCCATGTCGGCGGCAGCCCGCGGCCCGCTGCTGCAGAAGAAATCGTCAATCTTCTGAGCCAG
>DATGKC010000189.1:0-4955 GCA_035294845.1 Planctomycetaceae bacterium
TTTGCACCAGCGAGAACAAACCCTTCAAGTCCCGCACATACAGGACTTCTTCCTCGCCATCCGCTTCGGGGAGCAGTTCGCGACGAACGAATGCAGGCGTCTCCGGCCCGGCATGCTTCTGATAGAAAGACTGCCCTTTGACGCCATCAGGACAGCGCACGAGCGTCAGGGGCCGGTCGATGAGATGTGGGAGCACCCAGTCGGCGATTTCGATGTAGTATTTCGCCAGGTCGAGCTTGGTAATCGCGGCGGCCGGATAAAGAATTTTGCCCGGATTCGTCAGCCGCACGCCGGCCAGATCCGGCTTGCTTTCGGCGCGTCCGGCGGAAGGCTGGCGCTCCTTCGCGGGACGGCTCACTTTGCGCGGCGAAAGTTGATCGGATTTGGGTTCAAGAGCGGCTGTTGGCCGGCCTCGAACGGGCATCGCATCGCGACCAATCTCCGCGGCATGGCTGTCGTCGCGAAATCCGGCAAAGGCCGGCTGCCGCAGCATGCCGTCGGACGACCAGCCTGCAAACCGAACCTGCGCGACGATTTGGGGGCGGACCCAATGCAGGTCGCGGCTGCCGTCTTTGGGCGGGGACTCGAGAAACGGGCAGGTCGGCCGCGAAATAACGCGCAGACGCCGCTCGCACTCGGCCAGCGTGGCCTCGTCGAAGCCCGTGCCGACGCGACCCGCGTAAATCAATTGACCGCGCTCGTCATGGTAGCCCACCAGCAGCGACCGCAGTTCATGCCCTCCGCGAGACGACGTGTAGCCGCCGATGACGAAAGGCTCCGCCTGCACGACTTTGAGCTTCAGCCAGTCGTCGCTGCGGCCGCTTGGGTAGGGACTCTGCGCGCGCTTGGAAATGATCCCTTCGAGACCGAGTTCCCGGCAATGCACGAAAAACTCTGCACCGCCTCCGCGAATGTGCTCGACGAAGTGCAGCCGTTTGCCGTCAGTCTTTGCCAGCAGCTCGCCGAGCAGGGCTTTGCGTTGTTCGTGCGGGACGGAACGCAGGTCAAAGCCTTCCATATTGAGCGCGTCGAACAGGCAATAGACGAGCACGCTGGTCCGCCGCGAGCTGAGAACCTGTTGCAGCGCGGGGAAGCTGCTGGCGCCACTTGCGTCCAGCGCGACGACCTCGCCATCCAGCAGGGCCAGATTGGCGGGGAGCCGACTGAGCTCATCGGCGATCTCGGGAAACCGGGCGGTCCAGTCGTGCCCATTGCGCGTCCGCAGGCGCACCTGGCCGTGGTCCAGCCAGGCCAGCATGCGATAACCGTCGAACTTAATTTCGTGCAGCCACGAATTGCCTGCCGGAGGGCGGGGAGTCGTTCGAGCCAAGGCCGGTTCCATAGAGGCCGGAAGCGGTCCGGGTTTCGAATCGACGATCGCGCGGATTTTTTGGATCAAACTGCCGCCGCGACGCTGTGCCGCGGTCGCCGCCGTTCGCTTCTTCCGCGGACTTCCCGCCAATTCCGCGGACCCCGCGCCGGCGGCCGCAACTTCGGCCAGAGTCATTCCGGAGATCACGCTTTCGGGGCGCTCGGCGACGACATCGAACTGCGAAATGGGAACGGCTGAATCGTCGCGCTCTTTGATGACCAGCCAATTGTCGGCCGTCTCCCCTTCTTGCTGGCGCATGCGGACCAGCATCCAAGCGCCGGTGAGCTTCTCGCCGTTGAGCCGAAATTTCAGTTCGCCCTTTCTGTAGTCCTTCTCGGCGTCGCCGCTCAGCGGTTCCCAGGTTCCGCGATCCCAGACGATAACCGCCCCCGCTCCGTATTCTCCAGCGGGAATATTTCCCTCGAAGCCGGCGTATTCGATGGGGTGGTCTTCGACGTGCACCGCCAGACGTTTTTCGGTGGGATCGAGGGCCAGGCCTTTAGGAACGGCCCAGCTTTTGAGCGTGCCCGCCAATTCGAGCCGCAAATCAAAGTGCAGCCGGCGTGCGCCGTGCTGCTGGATCACGAAAATCTGGCCGGGCGAATTGCGCTTGCCGCCACGAGGCTCGGAAGTGCGCGAAAACCGTCGCTTTCCTCGATATTCCGCGAGACTCATGGTCGCCTGATTGTAGCATCCGGCCGGGTTGCGAACCGCCGTGTCTGGATTATTGTGGCCTTTCAGACCAGGTGGATACGCTCGATGAGCCATTGCCTAAGCGCCGAATGCCCGGAGCGTTGCCGTTGCCATTGTGGCGATATCGAATTGAGCGCGGACGGCGGCGTGGCCGCGTCGCGCCAGCTCCAGCCGCCGAGGGGAATCGGCCGCGAGTTCCAACAGAATGCGGGCGAGGTCGGCGGCGTCGCCGGGATTCGTGAGCAGCCCGCCCCCGGTCGCCGCCAGCATTTCGGGAAAGGCGCCGTGCCTGGGTTGGACGACGGCGACGCCATTGGCCAGGGCTTCGAGAACGTACAACCCCTTGGGCTCGCGGTAAACGGTCGGCACCGAGAGCACATCGAGCGACTTGAGGAACTCGACCTTCTCAGCATGCCCCGGAGGGCTTCCGATGTAACGAAAGGCGTCGCCCAGGTCGGCGGCCTCGTGCGAAACCTGCTCAAAATAGGTTCGATCGCGCGCGCCAAGATATCCTGCCGCCAAGAGACGCGTCCGCGGATTCTTTTCGTGAACGATTCGAAAGGCATCGATCAGATTGTGCAATCCTTTTTCAGGACAAACGCGCGCGAAATAGCCGATCGTGAAAGGATCGCCAGGCTCCTGTCTGGGCAAACCGTCGTGCCCCGCAAGATCGATCCCCAGCGGCACGATGTGCATCGTCTCGCGCATGAGGTCGAGATATTCGGCCATATAGTCGCGGTAAAAGGCGCTATGGACCAGAAAGCCGTCGAACAGCCGTGCGTGCCCGCGCAACAGGTCCAGCGCCTGCCGCCGAAAAGGCTCGACCAATTCCTCGAGAAAAATGTCGTCGCCCTGTAGAAGACAAAAGATGCGGCCGGAAAAGACCTGCCTTAGGCGCGGCAAAACGCCGGCCAGCAGGGCATTGCTGAAACAGATGATATCGGGCTTCGTTGTCCCGCACAAAAAATCGACGAGCTCGTCGATCTCGCGAGCCTCCGGCCCGCGTTCTCCTTCGAGCAGGGCCACGGTGAGCCGACCGAGCTGGCGCGCATCGGCACTGATCGAAAAGCGAGCGACTCGGCTGAGAATGCCCGGCGAATCGAGCCAGCGGGTCATTGCCCGCGGCAAGCGCTTCCAGAATGGAAGCATGGCGTCGAGATAAACGTTGATGCCTCCCAGAAAAACTCGATGGGCGCTGACGTCGCGTTCATCGACGCGAATCGGCGTATACGTCGGGATAAGGCTCACCTCATGACCGGCCGCGATCAACGCCCGGGCGAGCGTGTTATCGTGCATGCACGATCCGCAGAACATGCCCGCGCCGCCGGCGGTGATGAGGGCCAGGTGCATGACGACTAATTGTACAGGTGATTTTCGAACACGCCCGATCCGCGGCCGGTCGCGTTCTGGCCCGATTGTGTCAGGCAGAAGGCAAGGCGAAGGTCTTCTGTTCGAGCTGTTCGATGGCGGCTCGCATCACGGCCGGAAGAGGGATCGATTTCTGTGCGATGTAGTCGAACGAGACAAGGGTCGAATCGCCGTCTGCGGCGACGGCGCGCAATTCTTCGCTGATGACGACGTGCTCCATCGACAGGCTGCTGCGGCCGATGCGCGTGATGCGGGCGCCGACGTGCACCGAGTCTGGAAATTTTAGCTGGCGGCGGTAGTTGCACGACAGTGCCGCGAGAATCGGTCCGATTTTCTGCCCTGCGCCGGCCTGCGTCAGGCCGACTTGGTTGCCATAGGCGATCCGGGCCGATTCGAACCAACGCAGATAAATCGTGTTGTTCACATGCCCGAAGGCGTCCTGATCGCCCCACTGGATGGGCAATTCGATCCAAACCGGAAAACCCTGGCGCAGCTTTTCGATTTCACCATCCATCAACCGTTTTCTCCCAACGACAAAAAAGCGAAGCGCCCGGCGTCAAGAATGCTCGAGAGGGACTGCGAGAGGAGGGACTCGAACCCTCAACCCTTTCGGGACCAGATCCTAAGTCTGGCGCGTATGCCAATTCCGCCACTCTCGCGGATCGATTCTGAACTTTTTCGATAACTCGCACTTATCGTACATAGAGTCCTGAAGAAAGCAAAATGAGCCGCAGGGCGGAGACCTTTGCCGGCCAATTTGGCAGCCGGATCGCTAAAAACGGCCCATTGATTTTCACCCCCGCGAGGAGTAGAATAGACTGCGTAAGCAGCCGGATGTTGGATTTTTGTGGTACCTGCCCCACCACAGGAGTTCTCCCGGCTGTTTGCGTTGCGCCCGCTTGCATTGCACCCGGCGCGAGGCATACGTTGTACACTGCCATGTACAGTACATTTCTCGGGGTTGACTCGATTTGTCGATCCGGCGATGATCCCGCGCCCGTGGAGCGACCCGAATTTTCTCGCAAAGGATGGCGATCGCCATGGCCAATCATCTGGTGGAAATCGTCAAGAATCTTGGCTCACCGCGAATTCTCGTCTTGGGCGATGCGATTCTCGACCGGTATATCTGGGGCGATGCCGAGCGGGTCAGCCAGGAAGCTCCCGTCATCTTGCTGCGGGCCGACCACGACGAAACCCGTTTGGGGGGCGGGGCTAATGTCGCCAATATGGTTCGCGGCCTGGAAGCCGAAGTCACCCTCGCGACAGTCGTCGGAGACGACGCCGATGCGGAACTGCTGCTCAGTGAATTGGAAAAATCGGAAATCGGGCGCGCGACCATCGTCAGCGATCATGGCCGTCCCACCACGGTGAAAGAACGTTTCATCGGGCGGGCCCAAAACCGGCATCCGCATCAAATGTTGCGCGTCGATCGCGAGACTCGCGCACCGCTGGCCGACGAGGTGGCGGCACGGCTCTTGGCGCGGGTGCTGCCTGCCGTCTCAGAACATCAAGCCGTGCTGAT
>DATGKC010000190.1:0-4700 GCA_035294845.1 Planctomycetaceae bacterium
TAAATCCGCAGCAGCACTTCGACCGTCGTGCGCTGCGTCGAATCGCGAGCGAATGAGTCCTCGGCCCACTTTCGCGCGGCGTCAAGCTCTCCGCGGGCGAATGCCACCTGGGCAAGGGCCAGCATGGCTCGGGCGCTTTCCGGTTCGATTTTGATCGCCGCATCGAGTTCCGACTTGGCCTCATCGAGACGGCGCTGCTCGAGATAGAGCTCCGCCAACCGCAAGCGGGGGAGCGCGAGATCAGGCCTGAGACTTGCCGCGATTCGAAAACAGCGCTCGGCTTCGGGCCGGTCGCGCAGACTCAAACTGCTGCCGCGGACGTAAGGCCACGTTATCTCGCGCGGATCAAAACGCATCGCCCGTACGAGACAGAGATTGGCTTCGCGATCGAATTTATGAGCGCGAAGCGAAAGGCCCAATTCCCCCCACGCCGTGCCCGAGCGGGGCGCAGCGACGACGGCCTTGCGCGCGTTTTGAATGGCAGTCTTAACGGCTGTCGGCGCGGCCGACAAATCGACGTCGGGCAACTCCAATAGTGGGTGCGTCTGATAAACGTGCCAGGTGCACCAGCTTGCCCCCAGTCCGGCGACGAGCGCGGCCGTACAGACGACGATCGCCTTCATGGCTTGTGTCCCTCGCCCCGGCGGATGACAAGCTGGCGATCGACGCCGCCTCCCGGAAAAATCTCTTGGTCGCCGTCGGCCCAAATCACAGAGATTTTGTCGACTTGCTCGGCGTCTCCCAGGCCGAAATGCACGCGCGGATCGTTCGACGAGAGGTAACTGAAAGCGGGACTGGCCAGCCGCAGCCAGATCTTTTGGCCCGCGGTCACTTCGACGACGGCGCCATAAGCGTCTCGGCCTCCGAAGGCCGGTTCGATCGCGCGAATGACGAGCCAGTGACCGCGCTTTTTGGCGACATTGCGAAACAGTCGCGCCGGCCCAGCCACGGTCGTCACCAAAAGATCGAGGTCGCCGTCGTTGTCGACGTCTCCGACGGCCAGTCCGCGAGATACTTCGTGTCGAGCCAAGTACGATTCGGTTTTCGAGTGAACTTCGGAAAACTGCCCGGTTCCATCGTTGATAAAAAACTGATTGGGCTGGGCATAGGCCTGCCAGCCGCTCGCCAAGGCGTCGGATGAAGCCGGCAGGCGATGCGCATCCTTGCCCGATTCAGCCCGCTTGACGCGGCCGTTGACCACCGCCAGATCGAGATCTCCGTCGTGGTCGACATCGAAGAAAGCGGTGCCCCATGAAGTGTAGGGAAAGCTCGGCGCTCCCAATCCGGTGCTCCCGGCGCTTTCCTCGAAGTTTTCGGGGGATTTGTTCAAATACAGCGAATTCATTTCGCCGTCGAAGTGCGTCACCAACAGGTCGAACCGCCCGTCGCCATCCACGTCCCCCACAGCGATTCCCATGTTGGCCTGCGCGTGGCCGGTGAGATCGTAGGCGGCCCCGCGCAAAACGCCTTCTTCCGAGAACGTCCCATCGCGCTGATTAATCCACAGGAAATTGGGCTGCTCGTCATTGGCGACAAAAAAGTCGGGCCAGCGGTCGCCGTCCAGATCGGCGGCCATAACCCCCAGCCCGCGCCCGGAGCGACGGGCGATTCCCGAAACGAGGCTCATGTCGCGGAACCGAACTTTGATCGATGATCCAGCCGCGGCTGCGTCGACCGATGCCAGCGATCCCGATTCATTGCGATAGAGTTTGTGAGGCGTCCCGGTGAATTTGCCGGGCGGACAGAACTCCAGCTCGCCGGCCGGATCGGGACAGCGCCGCGTGGGGTGGTAATCGACGTAATTGGCCACGAACAAATCGAGCCAGCCGTCGCGGTCGAAATCGACGAAAGCGCACGACGTGCCCCACAGAAGATTGTCGATTCCTGAGGACTCGGTGACATCGGCGAACGTCCCGTCGCGCAGATTGAGAAACAAGCGGTCGGGCCCATAGCAAGAAACATAAATGTCGGGAAAGCCGTCATTGTTGATATCGCCGACTGCCACTCCCACGCCCACGCCGGCGAAATCCAAGCCCGATTTTTTGGTGACATCGAGAAAAAGGCCATCCGGCTGTTGCTCATAGAGCCGGCTCGTCGGCGCTGACGATTTCAGATTCACCGGCTCAGAGACCCCTTCGAACCCGGCTCCGCCAGCCTGGTTCACGAGAAAGATATCGAGGTCGCCGTCCTGATCGAAATCGAGAAATGCGCAGCCCGAGCCCATGATCTGCGGCAATTGGTAGAGCGTGATAAGGCCGGGCTCATGAACGAATTCAAGTCCCGCGCCGGCCGTCATCTCTTCGAACAGCGGATCGCCCGACAGAACTGATTCGTTTCCGGCGTCTGATTGGCCCGGGCGATTCAAAGGCTTGTCGCCGAATTCATGCCACGCAAACACCGCGGCCAGCAATGCACAAGCTGCGGCGACAATCAAGACCAGCGCGCGGCGACTCAAGGCGATCACGATTCGATGTAAACACGACCGCGGCACGTGCCCGCGGCGGGCGAAAGGAATAGAGGCAATTCAAGAATAGGCAGCCCGTGGACTTTAGTCCACACTACCGACGACCGAAGGTTGACCGTCATCGGCAGGAAACCTAGACTCAGCGTCTCGGATCCTCAAGACGAGAAAGCCCCAGACTGCGACGAGCGCAGCGCCGGGGCTTACTTCTTTTCCTGGCGATCCATCATGGCCGGCAGCAGTGAAACCTACCGCGTCATTGGCGTGCGGGCCGATGACAGCCGGCACGTCCTGTCAAAAAAACTGTCGCTCGAAGATGCGAGCTACCTTCGGGACGTGTTGCTTTCGGCCAATATCTTCCGCGCCGTTCTGATCGAATTGAATCAATCAACGCAATTCGACGAAGACGAAGAGACAGGTTAGTCGCGTCGAGCGGTCGCAACCGGGTTCTGCCGATTGGGCAAGCCGTCGAAAGGACCTGCCGGGCTGCGCGCCGTCACATCTCTTTGCCGCCGGCCGGCTGCTCACGTGCATGCCGGGGCCGTTCGCGATCGATGCCGTTTTCGAAATCGCGAGAACCAAATCCATTTATCGTCGCTGGTGCAGGCACTTTTATGGAAATCTCGCGATCGAGCGAATCCCCGCACGGGCACCGGGAGAATCGCCGAGCGGCTCGAGCGATGTTTCATCATTCTTTTTTCATCCATTCTTTGAAGGAGGGTGCCGATGTCGAGGCGATTGGTGCGTCGAGCGTTCACGTTGATCGAGCTATTGGTGGTGATCGCCATCATCGCCATCCTGGTGGCGATGCTGTTGCCGGCGGTTCAGCAGGCGCGCGAAGCCGCGCGGCGCAGCCAGTGCAAAAACAACCTCAAGCAGATCGGGCTGGCGCTGCACAATTATCATGAGCTGCACAATTTGTTTCCCCAATCGGCGATCTGGTCGTTTCTGCCGCCGGGAGCGACGACGCTTTCGGCCGGCTTGCAGCGAAACACAACCTGGATCGCGCAGATCCTGCCGCAGCTCGATAACGCGCCGCTCTATGCCTTTATCAATTTCTCAGCGCCGATGCTGGGCCAGACCGACCCCAGCGGGGGGCTAATCACGGCCAAGCGGTTGAACGTGCTGTATTGCCCGTCGGATCTACAGTTTCAGAACGCACCCTGGAACCTGGGCTGGACGAATTATGCCGGCGCCTCGATGCACTGGGCGATCTGGGGCTGGTCGGCCGATCCGTGGTCGGGCGTATTCACCGACTTCCAGAATACGTCGGTGACCGATATCAAGGACGGGACCTCGAGCACGATCATGGTGGGCGAAACGTCGTCCCTGGGGTTCATGAACGGCCCGGCATGGACGAGCGGACTGGGACGATCGCGCGCCACCGTGCCGGTCGGCGTGTATCAACCCAACATGTGCGCGGTCACCACCGCCTCGCCTTTTCCGCCGACGGGCACCGGCCAATATCCCGTCATATCCGGAAATCCTCCCCTCTATCCGGACGGAACTCCCTTTAATTCGGGGACCTATTGGTGGCCCAAGGCAGAAGGCCCCTACGTCGATAGCGGGTGCTACAAAGGCGCCTGGGGAATCAACGGCGAGTGGCCCAGCCCCAGCAGCGTGCACCAGGGTGGCGCCCATTTCCTGATGGCCGATGGAGCGACGCGGTTCATCAACCAGAATATTCAATTCGGCTGGAACAACGCGCAAGGCGCCTGGCAAACTCTATGGTTTGCGTTGAACACCAGGAACGGCCAGTTCATCCAGGAAGTCGTCGTCCAGGACTTTTAGCCAGAATGCTGTAGCTGAATTTCACCCAAATCCATAACTGAATACCCATGCATATTCTTGGAGTGCATAATCCGCCAAAAATGTTTTTTCATCGCGGCGATCACTTGCACCTCCGCAGATCATTCCCCGACTTGAAGTTATGGCGTCGCCGCGCTGCGTAGGCAGCTATTTGCTTCCAGCGCGGTGGACGCGACCTTTGCTCAGAAAAAATGACGCAAGTCACTGTGAGTTAGTGACAAGCGGCCACGCAAGCGTTATGCATGACGCTCGACGTGCTTATGCATCCACCTATGCTTATATGTAATTGGATTTTGCCCCCTCAAAAGTCGCTGTCCAGGACTGCGGCGTGACGCCGGAGCGTCGACATCTCCCCACAATTTGATTTTTCCCGAATCGACCGCGATAATGCGTATGTTCTGATGCCTTTTTGTCGATTCGAGCGACCCTC
>DATGKC010000191.1:0-7914 GCA_035294845.1 Planctomycetaceae bacterium
CTCGCGAAATTCCCTGCGAGTGCGAGCGGGCTGCCGATGTCAGCCTGGCGCAGACTCTCAATCTGATCAACGGGCCGACCGTCTCGGAAGCGATTATTCACCCGCAGGGCTTGATCGCGCGGCTGAACGCGGCCAAGGTCGACGACAAGACGCTGATTGAAGACCTGTACCTTTCGGTCCTCAATCGCTTCCCGAGCGACGATGAACGAACGACCGCAACGGGCTATTTCCTGGGGGTCTCGGCGCGTGCCGAAGCCGCTCAGGACCTGATGTGGGCGCTCATGAACAGCCCCGCGTTCTTGTTCAACCGCTGATCTGTCGCGGCCAGCGGCCAGGGCACGCCGGTTCGGAAATCGGGTCAGTTCAAGAAGAAGTACTTTTCGGTGTTGGCGACGAGCTTTGGATCGCGCCGGCGAAGCTCATCGAGGCATTTGCGCCCGGCCAACACGTGCGGCGGCTGTTCCGCCCCGGCGGGAACGTCTTTGGTGCTGGCGATCATGTACCTGATGATCGCTTTCCTGGTCGATTCGGCGTTGTACCCGCTCGTGCCATAAAGCTGCATCAGCCTCTCGTGCAAGCTCCAGTCTTTCCAGCGCGCAAGGTCGATGATGGCCGTTTCGGCAAGGGATGGCCGGTCGATTAATAGCCGCAACGCCGCCATCAGACGCCCCGGCGGGATCTTGCCGTCGCCGTAGGTCCAGTAATAGCGCAGCGCCTGAACGGCCGCCAGACTGTCGCCCTCCTCCGCATTTTTGTCGGCGAATCTCGTCTTCTCAATGGTCGCCAGGCCCTTTTCGCCGGCAAGCAAAAGGTATCCGACGATCACGCCTTCGATGCGAATTTGCCGCTCGGGGTCGCTGGAAGCAATTCGTTGCTTCAAAAACTGCGCATCATCGGGGCCGCCGCACAGGCCCAGCATCAGGCCATATCCGGACTGGCGCGTGATCGGAGTTTTTGGATCGGCCAGCCAGCGGCGGATCTTGTCTTTCGGCAACTTTCCGGCGAGCGCAAAAATGTCTTTAGTCGGCGCATTGGCAAACTCAGCGAAGGCGTCGTTGGCAATCGTCAAATCGGGAAACTCCAAAAACTTCAGGAAATACGACAACCGCTTGTCGGCCGCAGTTTCCGGAGTCGGAGCCTGCAACACGTATTGATAAATCGTTTCGCTCACAGCCAGCGGCATTTCGTCCCACTTGATCGCGCCCCGATCATCCTTCTTTCCCAATAAAAGATAGAGGTTGCCCGACTTTCCCTGAGTGAAACGGCTCACCGCAAGGCGTTCCCCCCGCTTCCAAATTCCTTTCGAGTCGCGCTGGACCTCGACGATTTCGTAAATCGTCTCCCCGGGCGAAGGGGCCGGTGCCGCCTGGGCCGAAACCCATTCCACCAGCAAAGCCGCGTCAGCCCGCGCCAGCCGCTCGGTAAGCGTGACCGTCGGTTGGCCGCAAATCGGGCAGGCCAGGGAAGCGCCGGCCGGAATCAACGCGACCGCCATCGCCAAGAAGGCCGGCCACAATGCGCGCCCCGGCCAAAGCCTTGTCAGCCGGCGCGCGCCTTCATTCGAAGTCTGCATTGTGTCAATCCTTTGACCCGCCTTTTCGATCGGCGAGCGCCAGCATGTCACTGCAAAAAGAAATAGCGCTCGACTTCGTTGACCATCTTGGCATCTTTGTCGCGCAGTTGCTCGAGGCACCGGCCCCCCTCGACGGCGTGCTTCGGCGGTTTTTCGCCTCCGCCGGCGGGCACATCCTTGGTGCTGGAAATCATGTAACGGATGATGGCCCGCTTGATCGACGGAATGCTGTACCCCTCGGCGCCATACAGTTCCATGAGGCGAGCCTGCACGCTCCAATCTTTCCAGCGGGCCAGGTCGGCGATCACGAGGTCGCTGACTTCCGGCCGTTCGAGCAACAGCCGCATCGAGCTTCGCAGCCGATCAGCCGGGATTCGGCCGTTGCCGTAAGTCCACAGAAATCTCAGGGCCTGCATCGCAGCATACGTCTCGCTGAAGGCCGCCTCTTTGTCCTTGAGCTTCGAATTCTCAATCGCGTCGAGGCCCTTCTCGCCCGTCAAGAGCAGGTAGCCTCCTATCACCCCCTCGATCCCCAGGCGAAAATCGTCATTCTTCTCGGTGATTTTCGCCTGCATCAGGGCGGCGTCGTCCTCATTGCCGCAAAGTCCCAACATCAGGCCGTAAAGTCCCAGTCGCGTGGGAGGAATATCGGGACTGACCACCCATTGGCGCAATAGATCGCGCGGGAAGCGGTCTGCCAGCGGGGCGACATCCTTATAGGGCGCACTGGCGAATTCGCCGTAAGCGTCGTTGGCGATCAAGGGATCGGGGTCTTCCAGGAATTTCAAATAATATCCCAGCCGCGTCACAGGCTTGGATTCCAGCGAGGGCGCCTCGACGATGTAGGCGTAGCTCTTTTCGGTCACGTCGAGCGGAGAGCTCCACTCGATGGTTTCCCCCTTCGTGCGCGTCCCCAACAGAAGGGAGAGGGAGCCCTTTTTACCGGCACGATAGCGGTCGAGCGTGATCTTCTTTCCCTTTTCGACCGACTTCACCGGCGTGCGCGCCGCGTTCACAATCTCGTAACTCGTGCTCCCCAGTTTCTCCTTCTCGGGCGTCTCTCCGGAAACCCACTGGGCAAGTATGACGACGTCGGCCTTCGCAAGCTGTTCACTGAGCGTAAGCGATGGCGCGCTGCACAACGGGCAAGCGACCGTCGTCGGCACTGGACCGAACCCCGCCATTGCAACCAGAATGCAAACGAGCGCGCTCTTGGTGACTATCGAAAGAAATCGCTTCATCTGTTCTCTCCTGCGCCGGATTCACGTTTTTGGCTGGTCGTCGATTATTGCACACGGGATGGTTGCTCTGCCGTCCGCGTGCATAGGCCCGATCATTTGCGAATGATCGCCGCATCGTCGATATGATACAAGAGAAAGACCAGCCCTTCCTCAAGTTGAATCACGTCGATACGAAATTTGCCCGCCACGTCAAACGGTTTCAGCTCGATGTAATCGGTGGTCGTCCCCTGGCTGAGGGTGACGGCAATCATGTGGTAGACCTTCCCTTTCGGGCCGAAACAGCACAAGTCGGTGCTGCGCACGAATAAGAACTGCGGGATGCCTTCGCTCACGCCGACCGGCTTCATGTATCCCCGGATGCGGACCTTTTTGCCGTTCAATCCCTTGAGCCAATCCGGCATTTTTTCAACGCAGTCGGGAGTGACCGGATCCATGTTGATGATTTTCAGCAAATCCAGATCGTCGAAGTTGATGCGCAGCGCTCCGTCCGGACCTTCCTCCGAAAAAGTGCGCGGCCCGGCCGGGTCGATTTGCCCCGCGTCGGGCGTATTTTCGCCGGTCGCCGGCTCCGCAGCACTTGCGGATTCGCGCGGCTCAACTTGATCGGCCGAGGGTGAATTCGGCGCCTCGCGATCGACAGAGGCGGGGGGAGCAGTCGCTTCCTCAGTCGCTGTGCCCCGTGGTTTGCCCGTCGGCGCAACGCCGGAATTTACGATCGACTCGCCGCATCCAATTGCGGTGATGCAGACCGCGCACGCCAACCCCAAGAAGGCCGCAATTCGCCAGTCGCGGGGCGCGCGCATCATTTGAAGTGAGTCCCTTCCAGAACGTACAAGGCTGTCAGCTCACCCGATCGAACGGGCGCTCTGGCACGAAAAACGCCCCCCACGCCCACAAGCTGCTGCTCGCGGTGATCGACCGTCAGTCCATTTCCCAGCTTGACGGCAATCATGTCGGTCAACTTGGGTTGGCCGCCGAAGCAGCACTGTCCTGTGTCTTTGACGAGCACGAACTCGCTGATGTCGCTGCGCTGGCGGGTGGGATACATGTATCCCTTGATGTATATCGGCTTTCCGTCGAGTGCTTCCACTTCGGGATCGAGGCCGATTTTGCCTTCTTCAGAAATCACGGGAATGTGTTTCGACAGCTCGATAAAGCTCACGCGCTCATAGCCTTCCGGAAGCTCGGTAATGTAGGCGTATACATGATAGGCGCTTCCGGACGCCAGCGTGATTCCCGATAAGACCGTCGCAAAAAGGGCGACCAGCTTGCCCCCTAAAGCGCCTTGCGAACGGGCGATCTGCCATCTGGCCGCCAGCCCCAGCAGCAGTCCAACGAAGCCGATCGCGAGACAAGGTATGCCGAGGAAGCCGGAGATTGAGCAAAATGCCAGAAACAACGAAATCGGGGCCAACGGCGGGACAGGCCGGTAAGCGAAGTCTTCGCCCTCGTTCGCGGCGAAATCGCGCGCTTCGGCCGGTTCTTCAATGTCAGAAACAATTTGCGACATTTTCACGCGCCCTCAAGAAAACGAAAAATCACGTCCAACGCGCTTATAAATATGATAACACAAGGCTCCAGGCCTTCCAGTCCCGTTATGCCCGTTTACGCCAAATGATGATCGGGTGCTGGGACGGCCGGTCAATCGCTCAAGCCCCGGGCGACGTCGGCTCGATAGGCGGTCATTCCCGGCACGAGGCCCACCACGACGGCAAGAATCAACAGGGCCGGCATGATCATCAGCTCCTGCACTTCAAAAAACCAGGGGTCGATCAGAATGTCGCTGCGGGCCTCGACGATGGGACCGGCCACAAACACCAACCCGTGACCCAGCGCCAGTCCCAGAATCCCGCCCGCCGCACACAACAGCACCGCCTCGGCCACGATGATGGAAAACATGGTTAACCGCGGGGCGCCCAATGCCCGCATGATGGCAATCTCGCGCTTGCGATCAGCCATCGAGTTGTAAATGCTCACGAAAATGCCGACGCCCGAAACAATGATGATCAAGATCGTCATCGCCAAGAGCATGATGCGGATATTGCCCACAACGTCAACCAGCAGCTTCTTGATCTGTTCGATGGGATTGACGGCTTGGGCGACCGGCGCTTTGTTGATGAGGGGCTTCACCAGGAAAGTCAGCGCTGCCTGCTCCGCCGGGCCGCTCCCTTTCATCTGCACAAGAACGGCCGTCACCCGCTTTTGCTCGTCCGAGATCGGTTCGCCGCCCGTTGCCGGTCTCTTCTTTCCTGCGGCCTCGGCGCCCTGCGAAATCGCCGGCACCATGATTTCCGCGTCGCCGTCGGCCCCGCGCCGCGCTTGAGCCTCGGCCCGCGCCTCTTGTTCGGTCATCTCGTGACCGGGAATTTTATAGAACCCCTCGTAGTCGATGAATACGGCCCGATCGATGGGCAAGCCGGTCGGGGCAAGAATCCCCACCACGGTGAATTTCTGGTCGTGGATGTCTCTCACGTCACCGCCGTGAGCGATCGGAAACTTGTCCCCCACTTTCCATCCGTAAGCCCGCGCCACGCGCGCCCCGATCACGGCGTCGAATGTCCCTTCCAAAAACTTCCCGCCCGGCTGCAACTGAAACTTCCTGCCCGGAACGAATTCGAGCTCGAAATATTCGGGGATCGTGCCGATGATGCGATACTTGCCGTCTGCGGTCGTGTCGCCCAAAGCGAAAGGGATCGCATGGGCGACCCAGCTCTTCTTCTTCAAGTCGAGATAGTATTTGTACGGAATATTTTCGATCGGCCGGTCGAGAAAATAAATCGTGTTGAGCACAAGCTGCATGGGGCTCCCCTTGGCCCCGATGATCAAATCGAAACCGGTCGCGTTCTGATCGAACATGCGCGTCACGACGCCGTTGATGACCAGCACCGCCACCATCAGGGCCACGCCGAGCGCGATGCTGAGCGCGGTCAGCGACGAGGCCAGCCACCGCTGACGGATGCTCTTCCACGCGATCGACACCAGGTTCATGCCGCTCTCCCCGCGCGGTTGAAATCGGCCAGCTTTTCAACGCGCGTAAACCGCCCGGCCACATCCAGCGAGTGCGTCACCATCAGCAGCGAGACCTTGTTCTGCTCGCACGCGCCGCGGATCAGCTCCAGGATCGTCTGTTCGTTCTTGACATCGAGGTTGGCGGTGGGTTCGTCAGCCAAGAGCAGCGACGGCCGGTTGGCAAGGGCCCGCGCGATGGCGACTCGCTGCTGCTCGCCAACCGACATTCGTCCCGGGCGGTGATGCAGCCGATGCGCGAGACCCACCAGGGCCAACAGTTCATCCGCGCGGCGCCGATCGATCTTCTTTCCGGAAAAGCTCATGCCCAGCAGCACGTTTTCGAGCGCGGTGAACGCCGGCAAAAGATTGAACGTCTGGAATACGAATCCGATTTTTTGAGCCCGGAAGCGGTCGCGCCCCACTTCGTGCAGGCGCGTAATGTCGGTTCCGTCGATCGTGACCGACCCCGAATCGGGCACGGTAATTCCGGCAATCACATTGAGCAGCGTGGTCTTGCCGCCGCCGCTATGGCCGAGCAGCGCCGCCTGCTCCCCCGAATTCAGCGAAAACTGGCCGATGTCCAGAATGGGCAAAGGCTGCCCATCCGGCTCGCGGTAGCTTTTGCGAATGTCTTTGAGGACGAGCGACATGAATCCGTTTCTCCGCCCCGCGTCCTGGATGGAATCGTGCGGGCCGCCTATCTTCGCGTCCACCCGGAATTCACGCAAGCCGAGGTGCGCGTGGCAGACGAATGCACAGATTAATACGCCGAAGTTCGGTCGAATTGTGGGACGCTTGGGGCTGCGCCTGGCAAACTCAACGATAGAACGCGCGGTTGACGCGCGTCATTCTGGCTCGCGGTTGAGTCGGTCAAGATTGAGAACCCGGTAGGGGAGGTCTCCGCCGAGCACATCATTCCACGGAAGTTCCTCAGCGGTCCAGACGACTCGATTTTTTCGAGTCACCGAGAATTGGGTGCTGTCCATGCGCGCCAGGGCGAAATGCCAATCGCTCGCCTGGTCAGTGGCGTGCGCCTCTACCAGCAGCAGAACTTCCGGATCCGTTCCCTGAACAAATACGAAAAGCGCCCCGTCGGCGACGCCCGCTTCACGGCTCTCGTAACGGAAGACGGGCTGAGCCAACAACCGCATTTGCTGTTCCGATTTGTCATCGCGGTCGGTCTTGGCAACGACGAATTCACGCGCAATGGCCCGCATCTGCGCCAGTCGCGCGACGGCCGATTCAGCCGGTGCAGGCGCTTCCGCCAGCAGTTTGAACTCGACTCCCGCGCGCGAAGGGTTCCAGACAACGTTCGAATCGCGCAGCGCCAGAATGGGTTGCGTCGAGAGGGAATGGACCTCGAAGGCCATGTGAGTATTAGGAGAGAACCATTTATAAACGGAGGCTATCGCGGCCGGTCGCCCCTGGTGCGTCCACAAGAAAACACCGCCGTGAATCGACCCGACCGCTGGATTCGACCAGCGCAGTAACGGCTCCGATTGCAACTTGAGCTCGGTGCGGCGTTCGTCGGTCAGGCAGAGGCGATACTCGCGAGCGCCTTTTTTTGCCAGTTTGAGCGCCAGCGCCGCGCGCTGCTTTTCGACTTGTGCGTCCTCCTTCTCGCCGTTCGCCTTTGATTCGATCACTCGCTCATCAGGCGCCGAGTCCGGCGCAGAAGGCAATTCGGCCGCGGTGAATGCCGCCAGTATGAGCAAAGAGCGCACTTTCGACAGCTCCTCGATTGCGGTGTATTTGCTTCAGAAAACTCAAGTCGCAGACCAATGCTACTGCATACGACATGACCGACTTGATTGTAGAGACATTTTGTCTCGCAAGCAACAAAACGACTGGGCAGCTTTTTGCCGGTTTGGGTTCAAATCCCCTGCTTTCCGCTTCGGCTTCCCATAATCTCCGCCAGCGCGAGGCAAGAAGCGATAAACCCCGCCGGAGAAACTCGGCGGGGTTTAGCGTGCGGTCACTCGTCCCGCATCAATATCCCCATCCGCCGCCGCAGGCGCCGGTTGCACAAGAGCCGTACCCGCCATAGCCGCCGCCGTAACCACCCATTCCATAACCACCCATGCCGTAGCC
>DATGKC010000192.1:0-3355 GCA_035294845.1 Planctomycetaceae bacterium
ATGAATCTGCCGGTGAAATACATCGGCGTCGGCGAGCAGATCGACGACCTGGAATTATTCGATCCCGATGCCTTCGTCGACGGCCTGTTCGATAGTTGAAACCGTTCACTCGGCTTTCTTCGCGTCTTCCGGATCGCGAACGATTACGAGCGTGTGGTTCGCCTCATCGTACTGGTATCTTCCCTTGTAGGGCAAGACGGGAAGCTGGATATTGTTTGCCTTGATGATCTTTTCCATGAATTCGTCGTAGTCCTTCGGGTAGCGCCCCTCAATGGCGTTGAACTCACTCACTGCTTTGTCGATTCCGAGTTTCGAAATCTTCTCGGCCATCGGCCCATAAGCCGCCAACGGACCGGTAATCGGGTCGCGGGCGCGAATCTTCTGGTCGCTGACGACCTGGTTCGGGTTGTTCGGATCGAATTGCCCGATCTCTTGCGTTTTCTTGCCGAAGATTCCCTTATTGTCCCCCTTCTCGTCATCCGCCGCCTGGTTGGTCGATTCGGCGCAGCCGACAGACAGAAGTAGGCAAAGCCACAATGCAGCGTGTGTTGCTTTCATGATTTGACCTCTCAAATGGTCGTGCGCTGAGTGGGAGCGCGGCGTAAACGTGACCGACTTATTGATCCAATGCGGCAATCGATGCCCATACGCATCGAATCCAGGCTCTGCTGATAGTCTATCCTCTGGCCGATCAAGACAACAATCGGACAGGCCGATAATCCCCCAACCACCGCGACGCCGCTCGATTGACGGCGGCGCCTGGCAGTATGTATAGCAAGGCAACCGACATGACGAATCGCATTTACAATTTCTCGGCCGGTCCCGCCGTCTTGCCGGTCGAGGTGCTGGAAGAGGCCCGCGACAACCTGCTGAGCCTGGGGACGACGGGAATCGGCATCCTGGAGCACTCGCACCGCGGCAAAGCATACATGGCGATGCACGAAGAGGTGGAGGCGCTTTGCCGCGAGCTGGCCGGCATACCGGACGATTTCCACGTCCTTTTTCTGCAAGGGGGAGCGTCGCTGCAGTTTTCGATGGTTCCCATGAATCTTTTGAGACCGGGGACGACGGCCGATTACCTGGTGACGGGCGCCTGGTCTCAGAAAGCGGTCGTCGAAGCGCGCCGCTGTGGCAACGTTCACTTGGCGTCGAGCAGCGAAGATCGCAATTTCTGCTACATTCCAAAAACATGCACGTTCAGCCCCCAGCCGGCCTATGTCCATTTCACGTCGAACAACACGATTTTCGGAACGCAGTTCGCCGCCGAGCCGGAAATCCCGTCCGGCGTGCCTCTGGTGTGCGATGCCAGCAGCGACGTTTTCAGCCGCCCTTTGCTGATCGGGAAATATGCACTGATCTACGCCGGGTCGCAGAAAAACCTGGGACCGTCGGGGCTTACGCTGGTTATCATCCGCGATGATCTGGTGAAGCGGGGTCCGAAAGAGCTGGCGACGATGCTCCAGTATCGCACGTATGCCGACGAACATTCGCTGTACAATACGCCGCCGACATTCGCCATTTACGTCATGGGACTCGTGCTCAAGTGGATCAAGAAACAGGGCGGGCTGGCGGCCATCGAACGGATCAATCGCGAGAAGGCTGGCAAGTTGTATCGTTGCCTCGACGGCAGCCGGCGATTTCGGGCCACGGCCGAGCCGGGCAGCCGGTCGCTGATGAACGTGACGTTTGTCACCGGCGATGCGGCGCTCGATGACAAATTCATCGCGGCGGCCAAGAGCGCAGGGCTGGAGGGGCTTAAGGGACACCGCAGCGTGGGAGGCATGAGGGCCAGCCTGTACAATGCATTTCCCCCCGCGGGCGTCGATGCCCTGACCGACCTCATCCGCGATTTCGATGCGAGGGAATCGTAATTCGATCGACCACATTCATGCCCGACGCCGCCGAACCGCATCCCGACCTTGCCCACGCCGACGTCGGAATCGTGCACGCAACGGCGATGGAGCTGGCGCCGTTTGTTGATCGCTGCGAGCGGGTCAGAAAATATGTCGGCGGCGACCTCGTTTTTCGCGGCGGGTTGTTCAAAAATATCCGCATCGCCCTCGCCCAATCGGGAATGGGAACAAAACCCGCCCGGCGAGCCACGCAGGCCTTGATCGACGGCCATTCGCCGGGTTGGATCATCTCGGCCGGGTTCGCCGGGGCGCTGGAACCGGGAATGAAGGTCGGCGACATCGTGGTCGCCAACGCGATCGTCGACACCGCAGGAACAGAGCTCGCGATCGACCTCAAAATGCCGGCCAATCCGGCCGCGGGTCTCTACGTCGGGCGAATTGTCACCGTCGAGCGCATGATTGCGGCTGTCACCGAAAAGAAAGAGCTGGCCGCCAGACATGCGGCGGTCGCCGTCGACATGGAGAGCCTGGCCATCGCGCAGGTTTGTCGCGATGCAAAGGTCCGCTTCCTCGCCGTGCGTGTGATCAGCGACGACCTGTCGGCCGACCTGCCTCCTGAGATTGCGTCTGTTGTGGGATCGTCCGGAACCGTTCGACTGGGAGCGGCGTTCGGCGCGATCTGGAAAAGGCCGGGGAGCGTCAAAGACATGTGGCGGCTGCGAGAACAGGGAATGGGCGCCGCAGACCGTCTGGCCACTTTTCTCGAAGGGGTCGTCGAGCAGCTCTACGAGTCGCGGCCCGCTAAGTAATTGGATGTCGGAAGCCGAGAGCAGTTCCATGCGCGAGTGGATTCTTTCCGAAATCAATTATGGCCTGGTGAAAGAGCGCACGTACGAAGTGGCCGTGCTGCCGATGGGGGCCACCGAGCCGCACAACCTGCATCTTCCGTATGGCACCGACACGTTCGAATCAGTAGAAATCGCCAGCCGCGCGTGCGAGGCGGCCTATGAAAAAGGCGCGCGAGTCGTGATGCTGCCGGCGATTCCCTATGGCACCGAGACGAACCTGATGGCCTTCCCGCTGGCGATGAACGTCAACCCCAGCACGTTGACGGCGGTGATTTCAGACCTCGTCCAATCGCTCGATCGTCACGGCGTTCACAAGCTATTGGTTCTCAACGGCCACGGTGGAAATGACTTCAAGCCGGTGCTCCGCGAATTGTTCGGCAAGACGCGTGTGCACCTGTTCTTGTGCGATTGGTTCCGAGGCATTTCGGCCGACGTTCAAAAGCAGGTCTTTGCCGAGCCCGGCGACCACGCCGGTGAAATGGAAACGTCGTTCGGCCTGGCTTGTTTTCCCGAGCTGGTGGTGCGCGACGACGAGACCGGCAAGCTGGGCGCCGACGACGGCGCGACGCGCGCCACCAAATTCCAGGCGATCAATCAGGGATGGGTTTCCATCACGCGACCCTGGCACCTCTTGACGACCAACACCGGCGCCGG
>DATGKC010000193.1:0-2090 GCA_035294845.1 Planctomycetaceae bacterium
AAATTGCCTGCGCGACGGCAAAACGTGCTGCCAAAGGCCATCTTGCCATTACCTCCCAGAATGGAATCGTTGCCACCGCGCCCGGCAAGTTAATCACGATGGCCGGCAGGGACCACTCAGGAATCGGCTTCGCCATCCGGCCTCCCTTTCCGATTGGCGCATCTGGGAGATAGGCTAAGTAAAGAAAGAGCGCGACGTTGATTCCGCCGACGATTGCGGCAGTAATCCAGAATGCTCGCCAGTAGTGTGGGTTTCGGCTTTCCATGCCCCGATTCTACACCGGCGGGAGGAGGGCGGGAAATCAATCCGCAAACATGATGTTACCCGGCTTCACATCGGCCAAAAAGATGCCGTGACGACGGAATTCGGCGATGATCTGTCTCACCTTCGGCCACCGATCCTCGAACAAGTCTCTCCGTCGCGATTCGTCCTCGGCCAATATTTCTGGAGAATGATCGAAGAGCGGTCGATCAACGCCCGCGCTAGCGAAGTCAACCACAAAGGGCCTTACGACTAGTTCCATTTCGATGACGAGCAGTCCGTCGTGTCGCCGAAGCGGCTTCGGAACAGTGAAGCCACAGACATTAAAAAGCGACCGGTCCTTGATGCGGTGATAAACGGCGACTTCACGTTCGTAGTGTTCCCTCCGCTTGAACACCTTCACGGCAGACGGTAAAAACGTTGAAAACACGATGCCCTGAATGCCCCCGCCGAGATGTTCGTGGATTTTGAGCTTTCGGCACTTCGCGTATTCGTTTAACCTGACTCTCAGGTCATCGTCACTGACTGGCAAGAGCATGTCGAGCGGCATTCAAAAAGAGTTTTCGGCCGACGTCACCCTCAATCTTGTTGTAGAGGGGCGCTGGCTTCCGCTGACCAGGATTGGCCCGGGTTACGCCGTTCTCCGGAGTCCCGAGAACATTCCCCCAGGCACTACGGCGGTCATCTTTTTGGCAGTTGATGGCCGGGAACATCAGTGGCACGTTGTGTTGCCTCACGGTTCAGTTCCCTTCGATCATAAATTTTTCTTCCGCACAACCCGCGGCCCCGAACAATCTCTGTTCAATCCTTTTCTCTCTTGACCCCGCAGGGCCGTCCCACCTGTGGTCGATTGAAGAAATGGTCGAGCTGCTTGATAATCGCGCGAATAGTTGAAACGGACGCAGTACCCGGCGCTCGGCTGAATCAGCGATTCTCGAGGAATCGCGCCAGCTTGCCCCGAAAACCCGGCCGATCGAGAACTTCCCGGTTGACGACGTTGTCGGGAATTTCTCCCCGCGCGGCTCGCAGCATGCCGTCGATCATCGCCCGGCCCGTCGCCCGCCAGACATCGCGGGTCGAGGCCGACCAGTGCGGCGTCAAGATCACATTGTCGAGTTTTATCAGGGGGTCGTCGGCAGGCAGCGGCTCGCGCTCGAAGACGTCGAGCGCGGCGCCGGCGATTCGTCGCTCTCGGAGACTTTCGACGAGCGCCTCTTCGTCGACGAGCTCTCCTCGCGCAATGTTGACGAAATACGCGCGGGGCTTCATCAGCGCCAATTGCGACTTTCCGATCATCCTGCGATTCTCAGGCCGCGGCCGCGCGTGGACGCTGACAAAATCAGACCGGCGGAACAGCTCGTCGAGGCCCACGAGCTCGACGCCCAGCCGTTGCGCTTCGGCCGGATCGGCATGGGGCGAGAACGCGAGCACCGTCATCGAAAATGGCGCCAGAAGACGAACCAGCTCGCGGCCCGAGTGGCCCAGGCCGACGATGCCCAGCGTGCGCCCGAGAATTTCGTCTCCCATCACATCGGCCTGCAAATCCCAGCGACCGGCTCGCGTGACGCGGTCCTGGGCGAATAACCGCTTGGCCAGCGCCAACATAAACAAGAGCGCCGTCGATGCGGTCGGGTGATTGAGCGCCAGCGGCGCATTAAAAAGCGCAATGTCGCAATCGGTGCATGCTTCCACATCGATTTTGTCGTATCCAGCGCCGGAACGGCCGATCACAGTCAGCCGGCTCTGCGCGCTTTGGAGTGCCTCTCGCCGCATCCACGGGCGCAGCACGACGAACCCATCCAGGTCCGCCAGGTGCCGGGCAGTCACTT
>DATGKC010000194.1:0-3839 GCA_035294845.1 Planctomycetaceae bacterium
GCCTTGCCGTGCACGCTCATCTTGGTGTTCTGACCCGTGTAGGTGCTGGTCGACGCCTGGCCCCCGGTGTTCGAGTAGACCTGCGTATCGAGCACAAAGACCTTGACGTTGGCGCCCGAAGCGAGCAGCCGCGAGAGCGACTGGAAGCCGATATCGAACATCGCGCCGTCGCCGCCGATGCACCAGATCGGCTTTCCTTGCCAACCCATCTGGTCCCAGCGGGAACGCACGCCCATAGCGTCGGCCGGGGCGTTCTCGAATAGCGAATTCGTCCAGGGAACCATGTAGGGATTGTAGGGGTACGTCGACGTGTAGACGGTGTTGCAGCCTGTGGCCGCAATGATGCACCACTGATCGCCGTACTTGGCCCCCGTCGCCGAGCACATCATCCGCAGGGCCGTTCCCTCGCCGCAGCCGGCGCACGACCCGGCCCCTCCCACGTAGATGTGGGTTTTTTCGCGGAGCATCATGTCGATCAGCAGATTGTCGTTGATGTAGCGGTCGTCCGAGGGACCCACCTGCTTGAACAACCGATGGCTCTGGCGGATGTCGCGGATTTTCTGCTCGGTCTTGGGAATCATCTTGAGCGCGTCGTCGTCGCAAACGGTGACGCACTCGGCGCAGCCCTTGCACTTGCTGGGGTCGATGATGATCGCGAACCGGCCCCCTTCCTGCCCTTTCTTCTGGGGACCTTCGTAATATTTTCGAGTCTTCGACCATTGATGGGCGAACATGCCGCGGTCGTGCTCGTCGGCGATCGCGCTCAGCTTGGTTTCGAGCGTCGATTCGGCCAGGACCTTGCCCAGAATCGCGGTGTCGGGGCATTCCGTCACGCAGTCCATGCAGCCGGTGCAATTCTCGGGGATGTATTCCGGAATTTCCGGCGCCACATAACTAAAGTCGCGAAGGGCCGCCGTTCCCGCTGGAATCAGCGAGCGGGCCACCGTTAAGTCGGCCGGCAATTCCTTCTCGCCATACCCCTCTTCGTACCCGCGGATGATGCGCTCGTTGAAGTCGATGACGTCGAGCACGGGGAGCGCGACTTCTTTGTACGGCGCATCGACCAGCGTTCCGTAACAGTTGTTGTTGAATGGATCGCGTTCGTTGGCCTCGTTCATCGAGGGCTTCGTCGCGTTTGTTTCAGCAGTGGCCATAAATCGGGAGCCTTTCGCAGACAGGCTGTTTCCAGCCCTGGAGAAAACAAATTTTACGCCTGGCCGTTGCCGGCCTGGATAATCGACTGGGGAATTTCCTGCATCTCGCTGTAGCCGCGCTTGACGCACGTAAGGTTGTCTTGCACGACGCGATCGCCGCGCTTGCCGAAGTATTTGCGGAGAGCTTTTTCAACGCCGGCGTAGACCTCTTCGTCTCCCATGCCGCTGTCTTGGGCATAGGGAGTCAGCTTGAGGAACGCTCCCAAAAGCACAATCCCCTGCATCCGCATTTCGAGATCGGCTTCTGAGGCGACTTCGCGGGCGATCTTCACCATGTCGGCAAAGAACACGCGAATTTTTTTATTGCGAATCGTTCGCTTATGGTGTTCGGGAATCCGCTGCCACACATCGGGCGGACTCGTATAAGGGCTTTGCATGAAAATCGCCCCGCCGTCGATGAGTCCCGTCAGAGGGTCGCCGCTGAACAGGGCGTTCGTGTCGTTGAGCACCGCCAGGTCGACATATTCGAGCTCGCTGTGCGTGAAAATATGCGAGTCGGCGACCGTCAGGTAGTACGTCGTGGGCAGGCCTTTCTTCTCGGAGCCGTACTTGGGATACGCCTGCACATCCTTGCCGAACACCTGGCCGCCGATCGTGGCGATCACCTTGTTCGTCGTCACCGAACCGAACCCGCCCACCGAGTGCCCGCGCATCGAGAATCCGCCGGTCGGCCGCAAATCGGGGTCTTCTTTGACTTCCAGCGACAGAGGATGCTTGATCCTCACGCAGAAGAAATCCTGCCCGTCGTGAATCATGTTGTCGAAGATGGCGATGATGTCGCCGGGGCGCACGTCGCGGCTGCCCAGCCCCGCTGCACCGCTGTAGATCCGCGGCACGCGGTCGATCTTCCCGATCCCATTCTGGCCCGTCACCGCATCGCAGAAGGCGGCTTTGATTTCGCGCGTCAAATGGTTCCCGGCGGTCGAAAGGGGGTCGTCCATGCGCTCGATGACGGTGAACGCCGTGCAGTCTTTGAGCGCATCGACGATCACTTGCGACGGGAACGGGCGAAAGCAGTAAATGTTGAGGCAGCCGGCTCGAACTCCCTTTTTCTCGCGCAGGTAGTCGATCGTGGCCTGGGCCGTTTCCATGTAGCAGCCCATCCCAACCAGTATGAATTCGGCGTCTTCGCAGCGATACGAATCGACGAAATCATAGCGCCGCCCCGTTTTGTTGTAGAACTCGTCGAAGGCTTCGCGCAACGCCGGCTCGCACTGGTCGTAGTACCAGCGCTGGGCGATCTTGCCCTTCATGTACGAGTCTTGATTCTGCACGACACCCGACATCATGGGGTTGGCCGGATCCATCAGGTTGATGAGCTTTTCTTCCGGCTTGCCCACGTAATCTTTCATGAATTCCAGCTCGGGCAGCCGCACCGTTTCGACTGTGTGCGTCGTTAAGAACCCGTCCTGGACATTGAGGAAAGGCGTCTTCGAGGTTTCGGCGGCCCGCCGGGAAATCAGACACAAATCGCCCGCCTCCTGAGCGTTGCGGGCGAACAATACGCCCCAACCACAATCGGCCACGCTCATCACGTCGTCGTGCCCGGCGTGCACGTTCAGCCCCTGGCTGGTGAGGGCCCGGGCGCCGATGTTGAAAACCATGGGCAATCGCTTGCCCGCGATCGTGTACAGCACCTCTTTCATGAGCACCAGGCCCTGGCCCGACGTGAAATTGGTGACTCGCCCCCCGGCCACGGCAAAACCCTCGCAAAAGGTGGCCGCCGAATGCTCGCTTTCCGGTTCGACAAACACAAGCTGATCGCCCCACAGGTTGGGCTGACCGTTCATCATCGCCGCGTTGAAGCCGCCCCCCATGGTCGTCGAGCTGGTGATCGGATATGCTCCCGAGCCCTGGCTGATTCGCGATTCGACCCAGACCACGGCTTCGGCCCCGTCACAAGTCGTCGGAATGCCGGGGTATTCGAATTTGCGTTCCGTTTCTTCGGCGGCGGGAATGCCCGAAACTCGATCCAGCGTGACTGTCGCCATTTGTTGGCCGCTCCCTGCTCTATGCTGATGTGGATTTGATTTCTTTGAATTCAAAATGGACCGCGATCGGCCCGCGGGAAACCTTGCGGGACGTGCCATTCCATTTGATATACTATTTTTCTCATTATAACCAGACGATCTGGCAAATTCCCGTCCCCGCACCATTCCCGCCGCCAGGAACCGGATGAAAACGATCGACGTTTTGTTTGACGAATCCCAATTGACCATCGAAGATGTGGCTGAAAGGGCCCGTTTGGCCGCCGAACGCGTCGAAGCGATCGCCGTCGGGCGATGGACCCCCAGTCCCGAAGAGCGCAGACGGATCGCCGCGGCCTTCGGCGTGCCGGTCGAGGAAGTCAGTTGGGGCCACAGCATGGATCCGCGAAACATCCGCTATCATCGGTTTGGACTGAAGGAGAATTTCTGAAATGATTGCCAGTGTTTCCGACCTGTGCGAGCAGCAAAACGTCACGATGGCAGAGCTGGTCCGCCGCAGCGGGCTCGACGAAGCTCGCGTGGCAGCGATCATCATGGGGCGGTGGACTCCCAGCCCCGCCGAGCGCCAGAAGATCGCCGCCGTGTTCAATCTCACGGTCGACCAGATCGCCTGGGGGCACAAAACGCCGGTTCAGCA